>JAYUVI010000425.1:0-2491 GCA_043754135.1 Bdellovibrionales bacterium
GGCGCAGACAGCGAACCCTGAAATCTTTCTGAAGACGGTGCCGGCTAAAAAGTACGTGGTGGCGCGATTTCTTGGCGCGCCTTCGATTGGGCCGATGAAGGTTTATCCGAAGGTGGCAGAGTATATGAAAGAAAATAAACTCAAAGTTGACGGCTCGGTTATTGAAATTTATACGATCAAGAGTGAAAAAGAAGCCGAGACTGAATATTTGTTTGGCGTGCAATTGGCGCAATAATCGACCGTAATATTCGGTGCAATAATATCGCTACAAACCGTGATCGCCATATTGAATTTTAGATCGAGTACGAGTACGTTCGGCTCATATGTCAAATTCAATAGAAAATACCAATCCGCATTTACAAAATTTTAAACCCTTCATCAGCCCCGACCAGCATATCCCAGAGTTGACGGTCACACCCATTGTGGTCGGTATGATTCTCGGGATTATTTTTGGTTCGAGCTCGCTGTATCTCGCTTTGAAAATCGGCATGACGGTGAGTGCGTCGATCCCGGTAGCGGTACTGTCGATCACGGTTTTTCGTCTGTTCAGTCGCGTTTTTAAAACGCGCTCAGCAACGATTTTAGAAAATAACATCACGCAAGCGACAGGCTCGGCGGGTGAATCGATCGCCTTCGGTGTAGCCGTAACCATGCCTGCAGTTTTGATTTGGGGTTACGATATTTCGGTGAGTACATCGACGCTGGTGGCTGTGCTCGGTAGTTTAATCGGGGTTTTAATGATGATCCCGCTCCGCCGCGCACTTATTGTTGAGAAGCATGGCCTATTAGCTTTCCCCGAAGGCACGGCCTGCGCCGAAGTTTTAATTGTCGGAGAAAAAGGTGGCACCAGCGCGAAAACTGTTTTCACCGGTTTTTTTATCGGTCTGCTTTACAAATGCGGCAACCAGTATATGCGCTTGTGGAAGGAGACCGCTGAAAAAGCCATCACAGGTTTTAAAGGCGCGGTCGCCGGCATGGATCTCGCCCCTGAACTTCTCGGTGTCGGGTACATTATTGGCCCGCGCATTTCATCTATTATGGTAGCTGGCGGTATTTTATCGTCATTTGTTTTGATACCGGCGATTTTTCTTTTCGGCGCCACACAAAGTGAACCGCTGTTCCCCGCCACGAAACTCATTCGCGATATGGGGGTCATGGAGGTCTGGAAAAACTACATTCTTTACATCGGTGCCGGTGCTGTGGCAGCAGGTGGCCTTGTGAGCCTGGTGCGAAGTTTGCCGACCATTTGGCGATCGCTGTTGAGCGGTCTTGGCAATTATAAGTCCACTGGTCCCGCGAAAAAGTTTGATCGCACAGATCAAGATCTTTCGGCCAAATTTGTCATCGCCGGTTTTGTCGCGCTGTTACTCGCAATATGGTTGTCGCCGGCTTTAAAAATGAATCTGCTCGGCGCACTGCTCATTGTGGTGTTTGGTTTTCTTTTTGTCACAGTGTCATCGCAGCTCACTGGCGAAATCGGTTCAAGTTCAAACCCGATTTCAGGTATGACTGTTGCAACTTTGCTGATCACCAGTTTAATTTTTCTGGCTTTGGGATGGAACCACGATGAATACCGCGTAGTCGCGTTGAGCGTTGCCGCCATCGTATGCGTGGCCGCTTCGAATGGGGGTACTCTCGCGCAAGACTTAAAAACGGGTCACCTCGTGGGTGGTACACCTCGCTCTCAGCAAATCGCTATTCTGTTTGGCGCGACAAGTTCAGCGTTAGTTATGGGTATTGTTTTAAATCTTCTTAATGATGCCTCGACTGTTTACACCAAAAATAATTTGCCAACTGTGCAGGTGCCAGTCGCGGGTTTAGAACGCGCACACGTTAAGGGCCCCGATTCGGCGAAAGATAAAGCTGAGTACAATGTTTATTTTCAAAGCGAAACTGCAAATGGAATTTCGGCGGGTAAATATCTTGTCGATGACAGCGGTCAGTTTCAGTATCTGATAGACCCAGGTATTAACGGCAACCTCGATAAACGCGATGATGGTTCACCCGTAGTGAAATACCAAGCGCCTAAAGCTCGGCTTATGTCGTTAATTATCGACGGCATTTTGACACAGAAATTGCCTTGGGGGCTCGTGCTGCTCGGTGTGTTTATTTCAGCTGTGCTTGAGTTGTGTGGCATTTCTTCGCTCGCCTTTGCGGTGGGTGTTTATTTGCCATTGTCAGCTTCGTCTCCCATTTTCGCTGGCGGCGCTATTCGTTACTTGGTTGAACGGAAAAGTCGTAACCAGCAAAGCGATGCCGAAGCCGAATCGAGCCCAGGTATTTTATTGGCTTCAGGTCTTATCGCGGGTGGTTCGATTGCCGGTATTATTTATGCCCTGATCACGCAAATGCCAGCAGTAGAATCAGCACTGAATTTTTCAAAGCAAATCGGTTCACTCGGCGAAAGCGATTTATTTTCGGTCATCACATTCGCTGCAATGGCTGTGTTTATTTACTTGGTTGGTCGTGAAAAGATATTGAAGGCGTAGGC
>JAYUVI010000426.1:0-2183 GCA_043754135.1 Bdellovibrionales bacterium
AGTGATTGATCGCGGCGATGAGCGCTTGCGCGATTTTGCTAAGGCGGTCGTGCAGTATTTGCGTAAGCCCCTCACCACCTTGACTGGGTTAGCGCAGATTGCTGAGAGCAAAGTCACCGATAAAGCGTTGAAAAATACTTTCGATAAAATTGTCAGTGAATCACGCCACGCTCGTGAGTTCACTGAGCGCTTGAGTCAGCAGGTCGGCTACAATGAGGCGCCCAGCGAAATTTTGGCGCTAATGCCCGTGCTAGATCAAGTGGTGAGTATTTATAAAAACCAGATGGTGCAAAATAAAATTCAATTCGAAGAGAATCTTGTGGGTGATTATAACCTGCGAGCTGACTTCGATGGTCTAAAGGAAAGTTTTAAAACGCTATTTGGTTTTGTTACAAGTTTCGTTGGCGATTTTGTCAACGCCGATAAGAAAATTTCTGTGCACACGCAGAAGGTGGGCGGCTTTGTTGAGGTCACCTTTGAGGGTCAAGGCGGTGAATTGAAATCCGATTTGCGTCGCGGCTTATTTTTACCGTTTCGTGCACCGATTCGTTCAAGTCAGTTACTGGGCCTTGATATGGCTCTCGCTTATAGTCGCATCACTGATTTTAACGGTGAGGTAGTTGTTGAAAGTTTGGGGATAGAAGGTTTTCGCATGGTTGTGAAGCTGCCGCTCGTGGTGTCGCTCAATAAACGGCACAACGAGATGGAGCCGCATATGCCTATAGAGAACATTGAGGCTACTCCTACTCCTACGCCCACGGCTTTGTTAGAGCCGACCCCTTATACTCCGCAGGTGGTGGCACCCGCGGTTATTTTGGCGGAAGCAGTGAAGCCTTTGCCGTTTGTCGAAAAAGCTGAAGCTGGCGTGCCCGATTTCACTTTGGCCGAAGTAGAAGAAAAAGAAGCCGTTGGTGAAACTGAAAAAACCTTCGTTATTAAAAGTGAAGAGGACTGGGTGGCAGATAAAGGGGATTTTGAAGTGGTGATTCGTAAGCCTAAAGTGAGGTTAGACATTTGAATCTGCAACCGTATCGACAGTCTTTCACTGTGTTTGTCGCAGCTTCAGATTTGTCTTTGGGGCGCGAAGTGACCACCACATTAAATAACGTCGGTTACACATCTGAACACCGCGTGAGCATTGAATCTCTGCTGCAAGAGATTTTTAAAAACCCGCCACATATTATTATTTTATTTTACGATGACGCCGGCTTTTTTTCAGACGATGTAAGCTACATTTCTTTGCTCGAAAAATTGCAGAAACATTTGCCCGAAGTGCATATTTTATTTTTGGTAAATGCTGAAAAACTAGAAGAGGCATGTGATCTTTATAAAGAGGGCGTCTACGATTGTCTGGTGTGGCCAACGGCGCACTCTGCACAACTTCTACGAGCTGTCGATCGGGCCGCCGAGACCGATTACTACATGTATTTGAACGAGCAGCTCAAGGACCGTATGCTCGGGCAAACAGCGACACCGACCACAGATTTTACGGTGTTTGATTTATTTGTGAAAGAAATAGAATCAGAAAATGTGCGCTCAAACATGGTTGAGCGATGGATGCGTGAAGCCAGTCGTATTCATGACACCAGTGAAGCCCTGTACATGAACTACATCGACACTAAAAAATCTTTGGTCGTTACTCATGCGTTGGGGTTTGCGGCTGATGACTTGCGTGATGTCGGATTGGATTTAGCTAAAGAGGAGCCCGGCTTTGAAGCCCATATGCTTAAGCAACCCGAGAAGGTCGTGGCTCTCCATCAATTTGTTCTGCGAGGCCTTTTGCGGCGTGAAGCGCTTTACTACGCGCTCATGCAGCGCGATCAAGTGCAAGGAGTTTTTATTTTACCCGCGCGTGATGGGCAGATGTTCACCGTGCATCAGACTGAACACCCTTATTTAAAAATGTGTTTGCACTTAGTTAGCCGACAAATTGAGTTTTGCGAATTGAAAGAACGGTTACAAAACGATTCGGTTCACGACGTGAAATCTGGCGCACTCAACTTCGAGTTCTTTCGCCGTAAAATTACTGAAGAGATTTCGCGGGCACGGCGTATCATGCGCCCGGTTTCGCTTATTCATATTTCAGTAGATGGTTTTGACGATATGACGCTGTACCAAACGCAATCTGTCGCTGATCGTATGCTCAAAGGTATTGCTGACGTACTCTCGCAAAACAGTCGGTT
>JAYUVI010000427.1:0-3922 GCA_043754135.1 Bdellovibrionales bacterium
CCTAACTTTACCTACGTTCACTTTCACTCACTTCGCGCCTGCCAGACTCCCAAAATTTGGAGCCCATGGTGAGAATCGAACCCACGATCTCACCCTTACCAAGGGTGTGCTCTACCACTGAGCCACATGGGCAAGGGCCTTTTGCGAAAGCGCTAGCTGACTGCGTTGCTCCTCCTAGGAGTAGTTCTACAACTACGCCGTCGTCGTCGCGCCTTGCATCTGGCCCTTTCGCAAAAGGCCTGCAAGTTGGAGCGGGAGACGGGTCTCGAACCCGCAACCCTCAGCTTGGAAGGCTGATACTCTAGCCAATTGAGCTACTCCCGCACGCCATGTAACCACGTATGCGTTCGAGTCGTTTGGTGGAGAGAGAAGGATTCGAACCTTCGTAGGCGTGAAGCCAGCAGATTTACAGTCTGCCCCCTTTAGCCACTCGGGCATCTCTCCATTCCAGCCTTCTTGGAGCTGGGTATGGGACTCGAACCCGCAACCTGCTGATTACAAATCAGCTGCTCTACCAATTGAGCTAACCCAGCACACTCAGCTATTCCACTATCGTGCTCTCGCACACAGTCACTCTAACGCAACAAAACCGCGAAAATTAAACGCACAAAAAACCATTAAAAAATGGCATTCCGTACAAATAAATTTTTGAGGCTTGACACGTAACGCACACATATACGGATCCGGAATTTCGGAGTCAAAAGATTTTATTGATATTTCAAGGGTTTTTTGAAACTCGATGTTGTCGGGCGACTTCATATATCGCGAGGGCAGTCGCAACTGAAGCGTTGAATGAAGCTTGGTTATCCACTTGTGGTATCGCAATGAGTTCGTCGCAAACGTTGGCTGTGGTTGATCGCAAACCCTTATCTTCTGCCCCAACAACCAGTACAACTTTTTCATTAAAACGAGTATCCCACTGCAGACTCTTGGCCTCGCCAGCTAAGCCGTAAATCCAAAAACCCTTCTCTTTCAAATCAGTTAGCGCGCTAGCTAAATTCTCGACAACGACTAACGGAACATGTTCGGCTCCGCCTGACGCAACCTTTGTAGCCGCGGGGGTGAGGTGACCCGCACGATTTTCAGGCACAATCAGCGCCTGTGCGCCCAGTAACCAAGCTGTGCGCATGATAGCTCCCGTGTTGTGGGGATCCGTAATTTGATCGAGGGCTATCAATATAGTTTTTTCGTTTGTGGCCTCTTCACGGGTGGGCAAGCTATTGATGTCGAAGTCCGGTGTTTCGGACACCATGAGGCACACCCCTTGATGACTGGGCGCTATTTTATCCAGAAAACCTACGGGTTTGGGATAGCATTTTACTTTACGTTGAACGGCAAAATCGACGAAGACCTTCAGATCATGATCGCGTTCAGCTCCCTCTTTTAACCAAATTTCGACTATTTTAGTTGGTCGCACCTTGAGAACTTCGCGGGCGGCGTGAATGCCAATCACTTGGCGGTGTTGAGATTGCGGCGCTCGCTCGTCACGACCGCCGCGAGAAGTTTCTTGGCGATGGGATGGCGGTCGCTGATTGCGGTGAGAAGATTGGTGTTTAGCGCGCGGTCTCATTGCAGCGTCTCGTGAGTACCAAACGCGGGTAGTACGATCGGCAGTGCAAAATTGGCGTTCACGACATCCTCAAAAGGTCAGAGTTAAAAAAGTGATCCGGCAATGTAACATGCTCCGGAAAAATTTCACCTGTTACTATTCTGACGGTTGATGGGCCTGTGCGAGCGAATTCGTCTAAGTCCTGGACACATCTGTCTTGTTTACAGGCCGTCTTTCAAAAGAAAAGTTTACTGCGTAAAACCCACATGCCGGAGTTCTCAATTGATGATCGCCTATGAAAGGGTGCCAATGAAAAACCTGTACGCACAAATCGTGGCCTTGATTCTTTGCGTTTTTGTTTTACAAACTCAAGCTTCGCCCGATCCATCTGCAGTCACATCAAAACGCGATGCCGTCTTTCGTATTTGGGTACCCGCCGGAACTGTTGTCAAATTTGAAGACGTGGTGGGCACAGATAAAAAGCGAATTGCGAAATTGGTCACAGAAATGGGGACTTGGGATAAGAACAAGTACTTGGCCCGGGCAAACTACCCAGGCATGTACTTGATTGCGAGCCAAATTAAAAAATGCTTAGCGGACCATGGTGCTACTTTAGAAGACAATGGATTTCTAAAAATTTTAAATTCATGCGTGGTTGTTCGTTCGCTATTGAGTCACAGCGGTACCGCCTTCATGGTGAACAGCAAAAAAACTATTGCGACGACACTGCAAAACTTGGTGCCCTTTCTCGCTGAACGCGAAACATATGATATTGCCGACCTGCCATCGATTCAAAAATTCCAGAGTGTAAATGTGCCCATATTATTAGTGTCTGAAAATGGTGATTTAGCTTATGGCCCGGAAACTGGCCCGGCATCTCTCGCCCCTGGAATTGATGCGTTTATTGATGTTGTCACCCATGCCCATGATTTTGTGTATTTGTTTCTCGCCAAATCTCTTAGTCTCGATGCAGAACCCTTATCCTTCGGCGGCATGAGATTAAATGCGGATGACACACTTTGGGGGCTTCATTATTACATAAAAAATGGCGCGAAAAATCCAAAAATGACTCTGAACATTGAAGAAGGGCAGCTGAGTGCACAGGAGGGACCGGTTGCGATTATTCATCCTAAGGACAATTCAATTCATGACCGTCAAGGCGCGAGTGGTGGGGTTTGGTTAAGTCGTCATGGTTACATCATGGCTGTTTCTTGGGGGTCATTTGCACACAAAAGCGCGGTAATGGCGTTACCAGCCGAAAGTCACCTCTCCAATCTATTGCTCAATAAAACAATCGCGACACAGAATTTTGATCGAGAGAAAGCGATCCGACTTTTGGATAGCGGAGACATTCAGTCGGCAACAGAGGCCGCCCCGCAAGCCCAGGCAGCTACCAAAGCCCCCCAGGGACAGTCTACTACAGAAGCGGCTCCAACTGGCGGCGGGGGCGATGCCGGCGGATGGCAGCTTTTAAATAAAACTCAGGCCATGACGAGTAATGGTGCACGAAAAATTTTTGTTGTTTGTAACCAGAACAATTATCTCTCTGGGTTTTTACAGCTAGGCGAAGATTTTCAAAGCATTGGCAATTCAAAAGTGTCGGTGACAGTGACAATAGATAATGCTGAACCTTTGCGGCTTATGGGAGTGTCATTGACGACCACAGCCAACACGGTTGAAGAGCAAGGCGCGTGGCTCGGTCTAAATAAAGCTTTGGCCAATCGCTTTATGACTGCTCGTCAACTGCAGTTTTCAGTGACACGCAATGAGAATGGCCACGCACTGGGGCTCAGCTCGCAGTATCTTTTTTCAGCTGCGGGTTCAGCCGAGATTTTGCGTCAGCTCAGCTGCGCACCTTAATAAAATTACTGTTTATAGTGTGGCAAACGCAAACTGGCGGGGCCACGCGAGGGGCGTTTACATGATAAATCGCCCTGATTGGCTTTGATCAACTCCATACGGTACCGAAGCTGCTCGAGCTCCACATAAGAATCGGCACAGAGTATAGGTTGAAAATTTTCAACATAGCGAAAGGCATCGAAACCGCCTTCGCGCGGTGGCGGGTAAGCCGTATTGTAACTGCGCGCGAGTCGCAACACCTGTTGTAGGCGATTTTGTTCACGCGGCGAAAATGGGGTTGAGCAAACATAGCTGCGTTTATCGCCCGACTTACCTATGCAGAGACGACAACCGCCGGGTTTACCATTCCACTTAATCTGTTTGTCACATTCTATCGGTGAGTCATTGTAGAGAACGGTGGCACTCCATGCAAAAATCTTGAAACCGAGTATGAGAAAAAACAAAGCGAAAGAGGGCCATGCTTTTTGATAAAGACGAAAGTCGATATTCAATCGCGCTCCTTAAACATTAATT
>JAYUVI010000428.1:0-9586 GCA_043754135.1 Bdellovibrionales bacterium
TTTTTTATGAAAAATCGCCGAAATAATTTCAAATCTATAGCTTTATTAAAAGCATCGCGTATAGAGGCCTGGTATCTAAAATAATAACGCGAGGGCGGCGATATGTTTAAGTTCTGTAAAAAAGGTCTGCATTTACGTGTGCAAATACGAAAAACTATATTTCGATTTTTAGTCATTGCAGTTATTGGCGGGGTGTTACCCGGTGCTTTTGCCTCTGACATCGGTGACAAAGCATGTGTAGAGGCTGTGAGGCAAGCACGCAGCCCACTGGGCGACGCGAAAGAAGTGCGGCGAGCCGCCTACAAATCTATTGGCGCTTTCAATAGCTATATGAATGCAATGAAAAAGCGTTTGATCGAGCGAGAATTTTTAGTCGATATCTCGACCTTAGCGCTATTATCAGAAGAGCATTTGCTGTTGATGGGCCCACCCGGCAACGCCAAATCGCTTTTCGCTGACACCCTTTTGGGCAACATTCACGAAGCCGACGGCAGGGCCTCTTACTTTCGTTTGCAAATGACTCCCGAAACTACGCTCTCAGAAACACACGGCCCACTTGATTTCAAAACTTTGAACGAGACTGGTCGTTATGTGCGTATTCTTGAAGAAGGTATGTTGCTTTCACGAAACGTGTTTATTGACGAGATTTTTGATGCTCGTGCCAATGCCCTTCGCAATATTTTGGGTATGTTAAATGAACGCGCCCATGCGCAAGGTGTGCACATCACTAAAGGCTATATTGAAACCGCAATCGCCGCCACGAACAAATATATCAGCGAAGTTTATGAAAAAGCTGGTGATGACGGCCCCAAAGCCGTTCTCGACCGTTTTGCCTTCGGCGCTTTTGTGCCCGGTGAATTCGAAAAAACTCAGAGTTACGTTTCGCTCATTCGCGGCGCAAAAAAAGATCTCGCGCCTATAACTGAATTGACGTTTGACCAACTCGAAAATTTTCGCGCGTTGGTGACCCAAGTGGACATACCAGAGGGTGTAGCGAAATTTCTCGCCGTCTTGTCCACGCGTATGAAAGGTGAGGT
Source organism: Bdellovibrionales bacterium (assembly GCA_043754135.1). GTDB lineage: Bacteria > Bdellovibrionota > Bdellovibrionia > Bdellovibrionales > UBA1609 > RBG-16-40-8. The sequence continues at coordinate 1,038 of JAYUVI010000428.1, forward strand.
CGAAGCGCTTGAGCAAAGCTCTTTAAAAAACTACAAGGAGCGGCTCAAAAATGGTGAAGACCCGGGCATACCATATCGCTCAATAAAATATCATTCACCGCGTACGCTCGGCAAAGCCGCAGGTGTGCTTAAGGCCGCAGTTGTGGCGGACTGGATTCAAAAGGGTGCCAAGCGCCGCTTGGTGGCTGACCTCGACGATGTCGAAAAGCTGCAGAAGTTCTTTACTTTGAATGGACCATCGCCTCAGTTTGTCAGCGCCGCGATTGAACGCACCTCGAGTCCGCACGAACGGGCCCAGCTGATTGCGATTCAACAGGAGCGCGAAATTTTTCAAAAGCACTATCAAGCTTTGCTAGGTGAAGTGAACCAAGTCTTGGTGCATTTTGCTTTGCACGATCTACAAGCCGAAGTTGAGCTCGCCCATACGGAGCATGATAAGTTAGAAGCAGCAAAAAAAGTATTGGGCTTTGTGATTGCTCTTGATGAAGAGTCAGACCCCGATGCGCCACATATTTTGCGCACAGGCAAAGATATTGGCTATGACATGGTTCGCAATCAATATCGCCAGATGTTGGATCAGCTTCTCAGCGGCAGTGCAGCCGCGCAAAAGTATCTTGCCAATATGAAGGAACAAAAACTCGCCCTTATCGAAGCCAAGAGACGTGTAGAACGACAAGCTGAAGAAGTGCGCCAGAAAGAAATCCGTGAAGAAGAAAATCGTGTCGCCGCTGAGAAGGCCCAGCAAGAACGACTTCAACGCGCGCAAGAAGAGCGCATGCAGACAATAATTGCTTCATTGAGCTCTCTTCAAAGCGTTTGGTCATCACGTATTATGGTAGAGCAAACCGCCCCCAATAAATTGGACGGAGTGTTAACAACATATGATGCGAAATTAAATCTTTACGGTGTTATAGACCCCCAGATCGGCATGTTGAAGATCGTCAATCTAGAATCGACACTGAGCCCTGATTATGAAATGCGCGATATAGTTCTCGATACAAATAGTTTATTCGAAGGCCTCGCTGTTAATGCCATGCATTTTGTTGATGCTAGTCACATTCTTTTCATGGAGAGTGCTGGCACTAAAGCTTTTATTGTCGATGTAAAAACAAATCGCGCGCAAGAAATTATTTTAGCGGGTGATAATACGTCGCGATCGGCATATCATGCGGAGTCTCAGCGTATAATGACCATAAGTAAAAACGGGCACCTCAAAGTGACTTCACTCACTAGCCCCGTGGGCGAGAAAATCCCTTTAACTTTTAGAACCACGGAGATCGAAAATTCATTTAATACAACGGTGAAAAACCTTACGAACGTTTCGATTTTTGAAGTTTCAAAAAATGGCAAAACCGGCGTGTTTATGGGTCAGTACTATCAATCGCAATTGCAAGTGAATCTTGAGACTGGTGAAGTATTTAGCGCTTCAAACGTTATGCAAGGGGCTAACGCTGACCATATCGCTTCGGGCGTTGCCGTCTTTGCACAGAACACCTTGGTCATAACCAACACCCCCGCGTCCCCAATCGAATTTAAAGTTCTTCCGCACCCCTCGAGCAATCCGTACCAAGCTAACCACATGGGGCACTTTGGGATCGAACTGCTAGAAGGCACAGACATGATTTTGGCCACAACATATAGTTCGCGACAGCTGCTTATGTGGAACACCACCAGTGGCACTGTGTCGCCGCTCACAGTGTCGGGTCTAGCAGATGGCGAGGACGTGATTTACAACCCGATGGTTTTGCCCGATGGGCGCTTAATTGTTTTAGTGGGAAAAAATGGAGTCAAGAGTTGGACTGTTAACGTTCTTCAATAATGTGAGGGGATTTTCTTATGTTCTCACGCCTATTGAGGACCTTATTTTTTATTTTATTCATTTGGGTCGCCCTAGGAGCGAAAGCTTCAGCGGCCGACGAGCCATCGACGTCTTCTGATGAGGCTTGCGCGCAAGTTTTAGCGGCAGAGGTCGAGGCGGTGGATGAACATCAAATCGCGCGACATTTGCAAAGCTTGCCGCCGCCCGAGATTAACCATCGCAATTTGAATTCAACATTGCGTGGTATGAGTCGTGATTTGGCAGGGCTACGTCAACGAGCCGGCAATATTCTTGATAACGAACGTCAGTATGTAGCTGGTAAAAAATCCCACGAAGACGCCATACAAGCTTCACAATCTGCACGCCAAGAACTCAAATCTTATGCGCACAATTTAATGCAAAAACCGAGTCCCAGTTTGTCTGAGCGACGCCAACTTGAAGGCGCGCGCGTATTGTTAGATCGCACCCGCCGGGTCGAAAATCATTCCCGCGATGAGCTCGAGCAAATCACAGAGACCGCACCGGAGCCCGAAACATCGAAAGAAAAAAGAGAGCGGCAAGAGCGTCAACACCGACAACAGGCCAAGAATCAAAACGAACAAAGTGCAGAAAAATCGACTGAACCTAAAAATCAAAAGCAGTCAGAGAAAAATAATCAGCACGATAGTCAACAAGATCAACGGCACGAAAATCAGAATGAAAAACGAGAGAAGGAACGCCAACAGAATGAAGATCGAAACAGTGACGAACCAACTAGTGAAAAACAATCGAATGAAAATAAGTTAGATAGAGAAAATAAACCGTCTGATGACCGTAAAAATCAGAGTAAGAGTAAAAAACCAAAACAGCAAAACAAAAGCGATAGCCAAGAACAAGAAAACGAATCATCTCAAGAGCAAAAAGAAAATTCGCCATCGAAAGATGAAAAAGAATCGAAAAATAAGCAGAAGAACCAAAAACAAAAACCGGGTGATCAGCAAAAAGAAAAAAACCAGCAGAAGAGTGATCAAAAATCCGATGGCGACGACAAGGCTGATCAGCAGAGTGAAGACCAACAGCAAGGTGATGGCGATCAGCAAGGCGAACAAGAGGGTGAAAGCCAGCAACAGGGCGACGGCAAAGAAGAAGGCGACGGCCAAAAACAAGGGCAAGGCAAGCCAAAAGCAAAAGGTCAAAAACCCGGTCAGGGCCAACCACAAGACGGTGACGAACAAGGTGATGGCGAGCCCGGTGAAGGCGAAGGCCCGAAGAGCCAAGGCGCGAGCGAAGACGGCGAAAAGGGTGAGCCCTCAAGCGACGATGCCAATACAAATTCAGGCGCGAACTCTCAAAAAGAACGAGATTTAGGCGACACCCACCAACGTGGTAGTGATGGTTTAAATGAAGGCGCATCAGGCGCTGAACAGAGTTTAATGGACAAACTTTCAGAGTTCTTTAAAAACGCTATAAAAGAAAACTTAAACAAAGACGATCCCCCCACAGGGTCAGAGCCAGTTCGACAGCAGAGCGAAGCCGAAAAAATAGCGCGCGAGCAGATGGCGCAAATCCGTCGCGAAGCAGCCGAACGTTTAAAAAGCATGGAGTCTTCGCAGCGTGAAGCCGATTATCGTTCAGCGTCGAAGTCATCTGCAACGAAAAACCCGGCCGACCCAATGCCAAAGACAAAGGCAGTAGATAAACCTCATGGCAATTTACGTGATCTCAATTCAACTCAAAAGACGACATTCTTGCACAAAATGATTGAGCGACTGCTCGTGCATTCATTGCGTAATTACTCGAAATCAGAAAATTTTAATATTGGATTAGGTCAAGTACAGACGACAATCGCCTCGCTCAGCGGTGAAAACGCGAATGACGACAAAATTCGCCAGCTGACTGCTGAGGTACGCAGCATTCGCGAGTCGTTAGAGGCTTACCAAGTTCAATACAAAGATTTAGAAAGTTTAGGTCTTTCGATGTTGAAGTCGATTGGCGACGGCGCCACCGATTCCATGCGCAAAGTGCGCTTTATCAATGAAGCGCTCACCTCTTTAGGTCAAAAGACTTCACTCACGGTCGAAGAGGCGCGCGTACTCGATATGTCTCGACGAGTGATTGCAGCAGTTGAAGACGCAGGCCAACCCTCCGATCAAGATTTTTGTGAAGCTTTCTTGCGTCAGCTCGTGGGCCCACTCTCGCGCAAGGTGGTTCTCAATCAATATAAATCAGAATCGATGCGTGGTGGTTACGATTATGCTTCGATGGCGCGAGCCATTCGACAAGGTCAATTTAACGATCTTTTAATTCAAGCCGCGCTCAATCCATACATGAACTTGCTGTTGAACTCGAGCATGACCCCGAAAGACCGCTTAGACCCTAATGGTGAAGCTGTCGTTATCAATGATAAAGACCCAAACCTTGAAATGGCTCAAGAGCTCGATAACTTTCAACAGTTCTATCGCGATGGCAGTCCAACCAAAATCGATCTGCAGAGGTTTTTATCAGGCGACATGTTACAGAACGTTTATCATGAAGACCAAATCAAGAGTGACCCGAAAACATTGCATCCGAAAAAAGTCAGTTTTGTGCTCTACGACGTCAGTGGTTCCATGGGCTCTAACGACAAATTTGTTTTGCGCAACGCTTTGATTTTAGCTTATCTCGATCGCAGTCAAAAAGAAGTTCAAGCCGGCGACGCTGAACACATTGTTTACCTTATGGCCTTTGACGGTAAGCCGCATAAGCCCGAGCGCATTCAAGGTTTAACTCAAGCTCAAAGCACTTTCGAGCGGCTGCGCACACAACCGCTAGGGGCAGGTGGCCAGGATAGCATCTCGGGCGCACTGATCGATGTTTACGAACGTATCGCGGCTCAACAAGCTGAGGGCGGCGAACTCAACCGCGCCAATATTCTTTTGCTCACAGACGCCGTAGCGCCTGTTGAATTTGCTAATATTGAAAAAGCCCGCAATCTCATCACTTCTGAGGTCGATGTACGACTCAATGCTATCACCATGGGTGACCTTAACGAAGACGTGAGCAAATTGATTGAAATGGCTGGCGGTGAGGGGCAAGGCAAGTTGGGTCTTGTGGCCCATCAGCATATTGATTACACCCAAGTTGAACGACTCTTAAATGCGAGTGTGCGGGTTGACGTATTAAACAAGACATCAAAAGCTTTTAACTCGGCTGAACAAAATCGCCTCTCAAATGATATTTTATTAGACTTAAAAAATCGCCTAGTTGGTCTTGAAGTCAAACGGTCCATTGACGACAACTCTCGACTGTCGAGTTACAACGGCCTAGTGCAGATGCTCAAAAAATCTGGTCCTACTGCCGCCGATTTAGTCATTGCCACTCCGTTTGCGCAATACAAGCGTTTAGCCATTTCAAATGCATCAAAGGGATGGTCGACCTCAGAAAAGCTAGAGAGCTTTTGGACGTTCGCCAGCGATCTGGGTAAAGAGACCAGCGTCATTGGCGAAGAAATAGTGGGGCGCGTGTCTGAAGATCAACGCGAGACGCTTCGTCGGTGGATGGGCATTTAGAGCAATCGTCCACACTTTAAACATCTTCACCCGCGGAGCAAAATCATATCCGCCGTCATATTCTAGATATTCAAAAGCATCTTAATAAATAATCGATAGCCTCTTTCTACTCACATCGACATGGCTTACAGTTTGCTTAGTCTGATAGTTAACCTAAGGAGGCCATATGAAAAAATCAACATCGCGGAGTACTGGTCGCTCCCAGACCCGTTCCAGTTCACGTGGGGGCCGCAAAGGCGGTAGTTCAGGCACGAAACGTTCGCAATCTTCGTCTTCTAGTCGCGAACGCGCCTAAGTTTCCGGCCCGTTAGGCTAGTGGCTTGACGGGCTTTTAAAGGGGGACATTTTCCCCAAATCCATTTTCAATGCTCAGGCGGGATGCGTGCAACATGATTTCTAAAGCACTGCTTAAACTCCACGGCGACATAGTTTCGAGTGCATCATCGAAATTCTTTTGCAATTTCTCGAGGCTTGGTAATTTTGGGGTCTCTCGATCATATGGTGTGAAAAATCACCATTCGCGGCGCTGCTGTCTAAAGGTTAGGCAGTAGCGCCTGCTCAACTGCCAAACAATCGAGACAAAACTCACACGTAAATTGCATAGAAAAGGCGTTTTACCGGGAGACCCTCACGTGAAGCGCATAGGCCTTAGTATTTTCGCCGTTATTTGGATTTTAACTCTGCTCGCCCATGCGGCCATGGCCGCCGATGAGTGCACGGTCTCGATGTTAGGAGTCAATGAACCAGCTCCGCTTTCTGAAGCCGGCGCCGTTTACGTCAACAACAGCCGAACGATGCGCGACTTATCGCCAGTTCAGCAGCAGCAGATGCAAACTGCGAGAGAACTCGTAAGAAAAAACGTTTCGAACTTCACTGAATTTCAATTCATTATGGACGAAGCTTTTCGTCACCACATCGTGCACAAAGAGCTGACCCCGGCGCTGACACGAGACTTGCTCGATAGCTTTATCAATAAACTCGACCCAACAGGCCTGGTGCTTTTCGATAGCGACCGCAAAAATTTTGTCGGCGCCGGTGAACGCGACAAAATGGCGCAAAAGATTTTTAATCACTTGCGCACTGGCAATGTTTCGCACTTTACTAACCTCGTCACTCTCTATGATCACCGTTTACAAGGAGTGCTCTACGCCTTAAACCACGTCGGTGATAACTCTATACGTGAGCGATTACTAAAAATCACCAGAAACGGTCGCAGCGAACATTATTCAATGCAGCCGCAAAATAATCGGGCAGAACAAAAACTCAACGTGGATCACGCACTCTGCAATATGCTGCCTTCACTCATGCAAGCCGACCAAATGGAGTTTGATGACGCCATTCAAGTTTCAACGAACTCATTGATCGATATTTTGAAAGGCGATCAAACACTCGCCACCAGTGATGAACGTCTTTACGTGTTACTCGCGCATGCTTTTATCAGCTCACTTGACGCTCACTCGCGTTTTCTCACCGACGCCGAAGCCGAAGATGAATTTGAGACCGGCGCTATGGCTCCCTACCGCCCGCTTGGCGTGAGCATGTTTGTTCACCCCCGAGGTATGATTGTCGCGACCGTCGCTGAAAATTCCATAGCCGATAAAGCCGGCTTAAAAGTCGAGGATCTCATTTTGCAAATCAACGATGTGAAATTGGAAAATGCCGATCAAATGGCTTTTCGCAAAGCGTGGCTGAAAGAAAGTGCCGACGGGCGCGGCGGCTATAAAAAAGTTCGTATGCTCGTGAAACGCGGTGACAGCCATATGTACATCGAGTTGGACCCTAACAGCGTATCGGTGATCGATAGTAGCCAAGTGAAAACCGAACGCCTTGGAACTGCCAAAGGCGACATGCTCTACATTCAATTCCCGATGTTTTATCAGAAAGCTGGGCAAGAGATTCGCCGCAAAGTATTGGCTGAAATTAAAAAAGGCCCCATCAAAGGTGTCATCTTAGATTTACGTTTTAATGGCGGTGGCCGGCTCGATGAAGCCAGTGATATTTTTTCGATCTTCACCAGTAAAAATGAATACTCACCCATTTGGGCCATGTGGAATGGCACAGAAGTCGACAGCATTGGTCGACGTGAAGATGATCGTACAGAAGGTGTTCTTCACCCTTACCCCATGGTCGTCATGATCAATGGTGGTTCAGCGAGTGCTTCAGAACTCGTTTCGGGCGCGCTTAAAGGCGTAGGTCGCGCGGTGATTGTGGGTACCAAACAGAGTTTCGGTAAAGGTACCGCGCAAGGTCCCATCCCATTTCTCATAACTAACCCCGACGGTTCTCAAATTTTGTTGGGTATGTCGATGCTGACGCAACACTTTTTCTTTGGCGCTGGTGGTGAGTCACCGCAATTTGATGGTGTCGATGCTGATGTTGTACTCGGTGGTCGTCAGTATGATCGCGAGGGTGAACTTGAGCGCGATCAGTCTTTCGCTTTGCGACCGCCTAGCCCAACTCCAGAAAAAATTCGCCAAGCTTTAAAGCTCACATCTAAACAACAACAGCGTAAAGAAGCCCTTGAACAAAATTTACCGCAATTGCGCACTAATCATGAGGCGCGTTTGGCCGCACAAGTAGCTGCGGCACAAACGCCAGCCCGTGGCGAAGATAATCTACGAAAACAAGCTCTCGATGTTCTCACTGATATGGTGAGCGAACGTCGTTAGCCATGAAGTCTGCAGTTTTTATTCTCTTTGTTTTTATGACTATTGCCGCCCACGCCACGAGCGGCGGTGTTGACGTGGCCGAATGCTTGGGTCCCCCAAGTGCGCCCATCAAAGTCATTTATCTACACGGTTACATACCTTTCAGAGGTCCCGACAATTATTACACGCCGATCGAAACTGAAAATCGCAAACTCCTCAGAGCATGGGCGTTCAAACAAGATTTTCGCGTCGCTGTGCCGTTAGCACCTCGTCATGGCATTCTACCAGGCGGCAATGTGTACTATTGGAGCTCTGCCGACACACTTAAATATATCGAACTTTTGGCGCAACAGGCTTGCGGAGTCGTCAAGTTCGACCCTAGACCACTCGCCATCATCGGCTTTTCGAATGGCGCTTATGTACTTTCTTTTATTGCTGGTAGCACTTGCAGTGATGAGCGAAATTACACTTATACGGTGTTGATCGGCTCACCGGAACCCGCAATATGGCAAACCAGTTGTCGCAATCGTATCGAGCTGCGGGAGCATGACTTCC
>JAYUVI010000429.1:0-6172 GCA_043754135.1 Bdellovibrionales bacterium
GCCAACCGCGATTACCCACGCGAGCCTTTTCTAAATAACTCCACCAAGTATAACAATGCGCCTTCTGCCCGTGAAAGTGGCGAAAGAGATCTACAAACCCGGCCTTTAAAAACTGACCAAACCACTCCCGCTCTTCAGGCAAAAAACCAGATTGAGTGGCGAGCTTTACCGGGTCGTAGACATCAATGTTCGTGTGCGCCACATTGTAGTCACCGACAAGAATAACTTCGCGACCGGCTTTGATCTGTTGTTTTAAGTGCTCAGTGAACTTGCTTAAAAATTCTTGTTTAAACCGATGCCGCTCATCGCCCGACCCACCATTGGGAAAGTAAACATTGTACAGCAGAAAATCTTTGTGATCAGTGACGACAAAACGACCTTCTGAATCGTATTTTTTAATACCGATACCATTTTCAATTTTTTCTGGAGTCGCTTTTGTGTAAGTCAGCGTGCCCGAATAGCCAGGGCGAAACGAGGTCGACCAATAACCTTTGCGACCTAAAGGATTCAACAATTCATGCTCAACCTGATCTGGATGTGCTTTGGTCTCCTGCAAACACAAAATATCGGGGTCTACTTTTGCGATAAATTCATAAAAACCCTTTTTTGCGACGGCCCGAATGCCATTCACGTTCCACGTCACGATTTTCATTTTGTTCAATCCTTCTTTTTGTGGCACATACTAAGACTTAGTTATTTTACTAACAAGGAGAAACGTAATGCCTATGATCGGTCAACCCGCCCCCCAATTTACTTGTCAAGCCGTTGTCGATGGTGGCGATTTTAAAGAGATCAGCCTCGCGAATTATCGCGGCAAATATGTCGTGCTGTTCTTTTACCCTCTCGATTTTACTTTTGTGTGCCCAACTGAAATCACTCAGTTTCGTGATAGCTTAAAAGCGTTTAAAGATGCCGGCGCAGAAGTTCTCGGTTGCAGCATCGACTCGGTTCATTCGCACAAACGCTGGATCAAAGATGATCTCGGTAATCTGGGCTACCCATTGTTAGGTGATGTCACAAAACAAATTGCGCGCGATTATGGCGTACTTTTTCAAGATAAAGGCATCGCTACACGCGGCACTTTCATCATCGACCCAGAAGGCATCGTGCAATACATGGGCATTCACAATTTGAACGTGGGTCGCGACTCAAATGAAATTTTGCGCGTGTTGCAAGGTTTGAAAAGTGGTGAGCTCTGCGGCGCGGGGTGGAAGCCCGGTAGCAAACATGTGAACGTTAAGTAATTCAGTTCACGTACAAGAACTATCGTGAGTACATTTCTAGAGAATTATCAAAAGCTGCTTCAAGAGCAGTATAAAACTGCGGGAGGTTTAAATGACCTCCCGTCGCGTTTAGGTTCGCTGATCTCAGACGTCGTTGTCGAAGTGCCGGCCGCGATTTATAAGCGCATCGCCGTCACGGTGAAAGATATTTATTCGTATTCACATTCAGCCCAAAGAATTGCGCGGTTACGTGATCGTCTTAAACGCACCGGGCAGGCGTTGGGTAATATCGATCTTGAAATTTTGAACGCCTCGAGTTCGCTCCGAAATTCCTCTGTGCTAATGGCTTATGATTTTCATTACCACCCGCAAACGCAGCAACTTTCACTTATAGAAATTAATACTAACGGTGCGGCTTTTCTATTGTCTGATCTACTTTATCAAATGCCTGGTACTGCGCAAAAATTTTGGCCACAGGCTCGTGACAGTTTAAAACGCTCTTTTCATAACGAATTGAAACTGACGGGTTTCTCAGGTACGCCTCGCACTCTGATTATGGATGAGTCACCCACTCAGCAGCACATGTACATTGAATTTTTGATGTTCAAAGAAATTTTTAAAAGTTGGGGTTGGCCCGCCGAAATCGCTGAGCCTGACGCTGCTTTAAAAGCCTTGCAGCAGGGTCAGGTGAATTTCATTTACAATCGCTATACAGACTTCAAATTGGCCAGTCCGCTAGCGCGTGAAATTTTTCATTACTATGTGAATGGCAAAGTGGTGGTGAGTCCGAACCCTCGCGAGTATGTGATTCTCTCAGAAAAGAAAAATCTGATTGAATTTGCTAGCGAGCAAGTGAGCGAGTCGCTCATCCCAACATTTGAGACGAAAATGCACCCTAACCCTGAAGAAATTTGGGAGCAAAGAAAAAAACTGATTTTCAAACCCACAAGTTCTTACGGCTCTAAAGGTGTTTACAAGGGCGTCTCAATTAGTCGCAAAGTTTTTGAAGAGATTGTTCCTGAAAATTTTTTAGCGCAAGAGTTTCGTCCTCCGGGTGAAATCGGTCCATGGAAGTTCGATTTGCGTTTTTATGTGTATCAAGATGAGATTCAGCTCGGCATTGCACGTGTCTATCAAGGGCAAGTGACTAATTTTCGCACTGCCGGCGGCGGTCTCGCGCGGCTTATTGTTAAATAAGCTTCAAGACTAGCTAGACTAAAGCCGAAAAATAAGGTGATGGGTCGCATACAACAGAGCCGAACTAAACCACTATTGTCGCCGTCAGCCGATCAGAACTACGACGCCTTTGACGAACTAGACGGCACACACTCATGGCAACAAGCTGTGACCGAGGGCTACGTTCTTTACCGAGCCCGTAAGGTTGTACCAGGACAAGTCACCTACTTTAACTTTGCTCTCGCTAAAGAAATGGGATTAATCCCTAAAGATCACCCCCAAATTATGAATAAAAAACTCGAGCTTAAGATTCTCGACACCTTTTCAATTCGAATTATTAATGAGTACGATCAAAAGCAAAATATTCGCTATCATCCCACTGTCTTAAAAGACAATCCCTATATGGCCACGCGCTATTTGCAATTACAGCACAAAGATAAAACAGGGCGCACATCTGGTGATGGCCGTTCAGTATGGAATGGTGAGATCGCACGCAACGGCACTGTTTGGGATGTCAGCAGTCGCGGCACAGGCGTAACTTGTTTAGCTCCTGGAGCAGTTGAGGCTGATAAGCCTTTACGTTCTGGCAGCACCGGTTTTGGCTATGGCTGTGGTATGGCCGACATCGATGAGTTGTTGGGTGCGGCCATTATGGCAGAAATTTTTCACAACAGTGGCGTGCGCACAGAACGGGTGTTAACGGTGATCGATTCAGGCCGTGGCTTGGGCATTGGCGTGCGAGCTGGGCAAAACTTATTCCGCCCCGCACACTTATTTTTATTTTTAAAACAAGGTCAACTCGAGGCCTTGAAAAAAGCCACCGACTATTTAATTGAACGTCAGCATCGCAATCATGAGTGGTCATTCGGCGTGAATCACAAACGTAAGTACGACATGATGTTAAAAGAGATTGCCGAAAGCTTCGCGCAGTTCGCAGCCCATTTAGATCGTGATTATATTTTCGCGTGGTTGGATTGGGATGGCGACAATGTACTCGCTAATGCCGGCATTATTGATTACGGCAGCATTCGCCAATTTGGTTTACGTCACGATGAGTATCGTTATGACGACGTGGACCGCTACTCGACGAACATGCGAGAGCAACGCTTGAAGGCGCGGCAGACAGTGCAAACCTTCGTGCAGCTTGTGGATTTTCTAAACACCGGTCGTAAACGTCAGAGAAAAGAATTTGCCCAACATCGCTCTTTAAAACAGTTTGATGAAAGTTTTGACTACTACGTGCTCGATCGCTTTTTATATCAAGTGGGTTTGTCGCGCACCAAAAGAGAACTGCTTCTCGAGAAAAATTTTGCCTTAGTAAAGAGCTGTTTCAACGATTACCATGCCCTCGAAAGAATCAAAACCAAACGCAAAACGCAAAAAGTAGCTGACGGTATCAATAGGCCGGCGATTTTTAACATGCGCCATATTTTAGCCCTACTACCTGAACAACTTTACGTATCCTTGTTGAGTGGTTCACTTGAGTTGCTGCCCGAACAAGAATTTTTCACTTACATTTTGGCTGAATCCGCACGTGGCCCCGATCGTAAACCCAATACCTATGTGTTTGGCAAAATAAAGTCCTTTCAGGTGAAGTATGCGGAGCTATTATCTCACGCAGCTGGCGGTACCGGCATGAAAAACCTACTGCTCAAAATGTGTAAACAAGCTCATGAATTAAATAGCCATAAACGTCTGACCGGCGATGGACTTTTGTATGTGGTTGACGAAATTTTGAAATTTAAGAAGAAAAACGGCGACAATCACTCTATTCAAGCAGTTATGGATCAATTTATAGTCGATCAAAGTCCCAAAATTCAGCAAGAATTCGAGCCCTCAACCTTCCGAACGCACCGGAACCGTCACGTTAAAGCCCTACTGACAACCATTCTCACCCTCGTTGACGATACGAAAGAAAGCATTTAAAACTTCGACCATGTTTATAGTCACAGGAGCAAATGGCTTTATTGGTAGCGCCATGGTACGCGAGCTCAATGCGCGGGGTTTAACCGACATTTACTGTGTCGATGTTGCCGACTTAAAAGAGCGCTCTGAACCTTTGAAAAAAGCCAAGTATACTCATTTTTTAGCGACCTCACAGTTTTTGGACTGGGCGAAAAAAAATCTAGACAGCCGCGAAGTCCAAGGCGTGTTTCACATGGGGGCCATTTCGACCACTACTGAAACCAACTGGGACAAGTTGAAAGAAAATAACATTGAGCTGAGCCAATCTATGTTTTCTTTTTGTCGGGAGTGGGGCTGCCCTTTGATTTATGCAAGTAGTGGGGCTGTATATGGCCAAGGTGAATTAGGTTTCAGCGAGAAAATTGACGCCGCTTCATTAATGCCCCTTAATTTATACGGCCGCTCTAAGAAAACGTTTGATGCTTGGGCTTTGACTCAACCAAAAACTCCTCCGCAGTGGGCTGGTTTACGCTTTTTCAATGTTTATGGGCCGAACGAGTACCACAAGGGTGAAATGTCGAGTGTGGTTTATAAAGCATTTATACAAATTAAAAGCAGCGGCCGATTAAAACTTTTTCGTTCCCACAATCCAGATTACCGCGATGGCGAGCAGCTACGCGACTTCGTATACGTGAAAGATATCACCCGTTGGATGTTCGAGATTTTTGAAAATAAAAACTTTCCGTCAGGTATTTACAATTTCGGTTATGGTGAAGCGCGGTCATGGCTTGACCTTGCAAAGCAGACTTTTCTCTCTATGAACACCGAACTGCAAATCGATTGGTTGGATATACCAACGCAAATTCGTAATCAATATCAATATTTCACTAAAGCCGATATGTCGAAAGCTCTTGCCGCGGGTTTGTCGCGTCCGCAATTCACTTTAGAAGCCGGAGTGGCCGACTACCTCGCCCATTATTTAATGACTCACGATCCGTATATATGATGCCCATTCACGTGGTGCTCGCTCACCCTCTTTATTCACGCAATGTGGGCAATGTGGCGCGAGCCATGGGCAATATGAATGGCCAAAAATTAATTCTGATCGACCCACAATGTGAAATTGATTTCGAAGCCCGACAAGGCGCTGCTGGTTCGCAAACGCATTTGCTTGAGCTCACTCAATACGCCACGTGGGCTGATTTTTTTAAGAGAGAACCCGAAGGTGTGCGCATTGCTTTCTGCGCGCGCTCACGTAAAGACACAGACCCAATGCCTCTTGCTGCGCGCGTAGCCGCTTTGGATTTATCTGCGATCACCGAATCACAACCATTATATTTGATTTTTGGCCGTGAAGATCATGGCTTAACTAACGAAGACGTCGAGTACGCCAATTTTATTTGTCAGCTGCCGACTTACGGTAGATTTGAAAGTTTAAATCTGGCGCACGCGGTTTTGCTCGCGCTGTATATTGTACGCGAGTCAGCTGCGCGTTTGAGTGGCGTTGAGCAAATCATTGCAGGTGCGCAAGGCGTAGCGAGTGCGAGTGCCGCCGATAGCAATGCCGCAAATGACAAGAGCGCAAACCTAACACCAGTCGAGCATTTTCAATTCCCTGAAGAAGTGGTACGTGAGTGGCTTAGCACTTTAGGTTTCGAATTTGGTGATCGACGTACAGATGTTTTGAAAGTTTTAAAGCGTATTTTACTTGCGAATATCGCCACCGCTAAAGAACTGCGCATACTTGAAGCCGTGCTCAATCAGACAGTGAGAAAATTGAAAGCTTTCGGAAAAGTCGAATAGTGGCGCGACTTTTGCCTCAAGCGCCTTTTTTCTTTTTATTGAAAAATCCCTTCATCACAACCGAG
>JAYUVI010000430.1:0-2305 GCA_043754135.1 Bdellovibrionales bacterium
GGTGAATCTAAGACACTATCTAAAAATACAGCGTGTATCTGAATCACTTTGTTAATGTTCGAATTCAATTTAAATAGTCGAAGACTTAAAGCCCCGGCCACTAAATACATCTCGCCATCATGTTCATACAATGATGGCGGTGACGGTAACTGTTCTAAAGAACCCTCTTCGCTTTCAATTTCAATTAATTTTCTATTTTCGACATCGAGTTTAACAACACGAGCTAGCCGCGCCTCCGTGTGGGTCGTTAAATACAATTCACCTGCAAATTTAAACCAAACTGGGGGCGTGCGCAAATTGGCGCCTACGTAAAAACTGTCGACCTTAACGAGACTCCCTGCCACTAACTCATAGACTGCGAGATTACCATGATCATAATCTGTAGACAAAGCCACATACACGTGACCATTGTGCTCATGCCCAGCGGGCACACGACTAACCCGTCTAATATTTTTTTGGTCGGTCAATGTAAAATGAGTTGTGAGAAAATTGAACTCATATAAGTAAATCCCAGCGTGATCGTCAGTCAAAAGTATATACGTTCGACCATCAAGCTCGTAAAACGAGGTCGTCCTCAGCCAAGAGGTCATTACAGATCTTGGGTCTGGAACCGATTTTTTAATTAGCTCGCCTGTACTTAAATTTAATTCAATTAAGTAAAGCAGATGCTGTTCATTAGTGACTATCAGCGAAAACAATCGCCCTTTTGATTCATACCAGGGTGACGTTTTGTAAATTTCCTCGCCTAGTGCGATCACCTGTAGATCGAATAAACCCACTACTCCACTTGATTTTTCTTCAGCTTCGTCACGTTCAACGAGATTATTTTCTAGGCTCGGTATTTTTTCATGGATTTCTTTTATTATGACTGACCATTCATTTTCGCTGATGCTTGCCATTTTTTCCGCTATCGCTCTCTGCAGTCCCGCTTCGAATGAGTCCGGCGCGCTTTCACGAAACGGATTCATGGGCTGAGCTGACATCGCTATTTTTTTCAACTGAGCGACGTCAATAACTTTTCTTTTGTACCCAGCCAAGAGAAAGCGAAGATAAGCTTGCGCATCGGCGCCTAAGTTAAGATTAGCAATCGCGCCGAACATGGGTGACGAAGAATTTATAGACGACATAGCTAACAGACTCACGCAAACATCTTGCGCGGATAAACTTTGCAGAGCTCTCGATTGCGGCAAAGCCCAGGCTAATGGCGTCGATACAATAAGTGTAAGCGCAACCAAGACCTTCATCGCGAATGCCTCGTAATTTTTTTAGATATTCGAAAATGATAACGGTGATCTGACGTATCAATAGCCTCTAAGTACAAGTCATGACCGCGCCGGTAAAACCGCAATACTTCGGTTTCAGTGTGACTTGTGCGCCGCCATGAACCCATTTTAACTAACTGACCAGTGGTTAAGTCGAGCTCCCACAATTGAAGATGGGTGAGACCAGAGGCCACTGCCATAAATACTCGGCCCTCATGCTCAACCCAAACCGGTTTTCTTTCGCCCAAAAATGGAGTCGAAACCGAGTCCAACAGTACCAGCTGATTATAAGTAAACTCAAATACACGAACATCCTGCAGCCCACCCAGAGCAACGAACTGCCGATCTTGATAACTCAACCATGTTGCACTCTTAAAAACTTGCATGAACATGCTAGAGCTGCTGACGGCTTTATCTAGTTTTTCTCCGTTTTCATCGAGTACAAATAAATTAAAACCTAAATCGTTGTAACCCGCGACCAAATAGAGGCCGTCATTCTGCGCCTTCCATTTGAGCATTGAGTAAGGAATTCGTTGACCACCGCCTAATGGGGTCATCTGACCGGTTGCCAAATTTAGTTTATAAGCGATTAGAATTTCATTCTCAAGAAAGGCTAAATAGGCATGGCCTTTATAGCTCTGCCAGGCCACTGGCGTGTTCAATCCTTTGTCCTTAAGATAATAGACTCCCTCAGTTAATTTGCCGTCGGTAAGCTCATAAAGGTAAAATCCTGCGGGAAAGGTTCTCGCGATTAAATACACACGGCCCTCATGTGTATGCCACGACATCTTTACTATTCTGAGAGGCCTACTAATTTTATAATCACGCTTGGTCAGTAACTCGCGCGAGAGTATATTAAGTTCAAATAAATAGAAAACATCACTCGCTGCAACAGCCGCCAAATACAGCTGACTTTCATGCGTATAAAAAACGAGATTTCTGAACTGCAAACCATCTTTAGCGGTTTGCGCAAACTCAACGAACAGACCCGTAGATAAATCTAACTCATATATAAAAATAACGCCCTCTTGGGTGGAGGCCGC
>JAYUVI010000431.1:0-13530 GCA_043754135.1 Bdellovibrionales bacterium
GGGAGTCCATGCGAATCGCAAGTTTCACCCCGATGCACTTGTGCGTGCTGAAGAATGTTTACGTGAATTTTCTGAATTAATTTATGAAGAGCGACCCACAAGAATATTAGCTGTTGCTACAAGTGCGGCGCGCGATGTTTCAAACGGCCAAGAGCTGATCAGGCTCGGTGAGAAGTACGGCATACCGGTTCAAATCATACCCGGGGCGCTTGAAGCCCAAGTGACATTCGATGGTGCCACTTACGACTTCGATGAAAAAACGGGTTTTGCGATAATCGATGTAGGTGGCGGCTCAACTGAAATTTTAGCCATGGGACCTAATGGTCAGCCGCAGGGGACTAGTGTGAATGTCGGCAGCGTAAGGCTCACCGAAATGTTTGTAACCGAGCACCCGATAAAGGAATCAGAATTAAATCTAATCAAAGCGTATGTGGACGAAAAATTTCTTGAAGCAAAAAAACTTATGCCTAAAACGGCGAGCTTACAGAAAGCAATCGGAGTTGCCGGCACGCCGACAACACTTGCGGCGGTTATGCAGAACACTCCCTATGACGACGGTAAAGTGCACAATTACGAAATCAGCAATGAAGATTTAACTCAATGGATAACGAAGATGGCTAAGATGGATCTGCCCACCAGAAAAAATTTGGTGGGAATGGATCCACTTCGCGCAGATGTAATCGTGGCCGGCATGGTTATTCTAAAATCTGCGCTTGAAATTTTAAAAATGCCAAAGTTAACGGTTTCTATTCGTGGCGTACGTTACGGGGTAGCTTTGTATGCAGCTCAGAATAAGTAAAATTATAGTTTTGCTGAATCTAGCATTATTTGTACAAGGCGCCCGCGCTGAAGCGGTAGCCGATGCAGAAATAAAATTCGAAAAGAAGCAACTTGTCTTAAATGGCAAAAAGATCACGGTTGAAGTGGCCAAAACAAATGAAGAGCAAATGCGTGGTCTTATGTTCCGTAAGGAATTATGCGAAGCTTGCGGCATGCTTTTTGTCTACGACGAAGAGACGACAAAAAATTTTTGGATGAAAAATACGTTCCTCCCGCTCAGCATTGGTTTTTTTAATAAGAGAAAAGAGCTCGTCGACATTCAAGAAATGAGCCCAGTTGTAAGCGAAATGCAAAAAGATATACCCGTGTACACCAGTAAGAAACAAGCCTCCTACGCGCTGGAAATGAACGCTCATTGGTTCACGCGCAACAAAATTAGTCTTAAGTCACAATTTCAATTCGGTAAATAAAGCCAGGGTCAATGGTCGGCGCAGGACCTTCGTCTAGCATGGTCTCGCTGTGACTTAGGTAGAGTCGATATAGATTATTGTTTCTCCTACGATTTTTATTTGCTGTAATACTTAGAGGTGAGAAGGATTTCTCACCATGAAGCGAGGGAATGCATCATGAGAAAACATGAAATTGTCTTCTTGGTACTAATCGGATTTGCAGTGGCTGGTATAACCACCAGTTGTACATCGAAAAAAGTAGATCAGGAAAATTCAGAGATGTCTGAGCTCACTGGCGAGAGCGGTGGCGATGACGAAATTTCGAGCTCTGAAGATGAGTTCGGTGCTGAAGACGCCAACAAAGATGGTGTCGCGAGTGAACCCGCAGAGTCAAATGGGGAGCCAGGCGCTGAGCCATTAGACGATTTTGCTGCTAATGACTCGGCCAATCCAGACGAACCGGCAAGCGCGACAGACGGTAATTCGCTTGATGCTGCAAGCCCAGCAGATGCGGGTACAGACACTGCGGTTCCTGAAGCTTCACTCGATACGCCTTCAGAGACTTTAGCGGGCGGGGCAGCAGATGAAACGCAAGGTTTAAGTGAGCCCGAAGCCCCGCGCCCGGTGATACCATTACAGAAAGCCGCGACTGCGCCATACAAAAGTGGCAAGAAAAACATCAACACGATTTACATCGCACGTGAAGGCGATACCACTAAATCAGTGGCCCAAAAAATATTTGGTGAAAATAAATCAGCGGAGTTGAAAGCGATTAATCCCACACTAGCTCGTCGTGATATGAAAGTGGGCGATAAAGTCTATTACACCTCGCCTAAGCGTCCGGATGACGAGACGACCATGATGACCTATTACGAAGACATGGGTATGTCGCCAGAAGTTTACATGTCACAACCTGGTGACAACATCAGAACGGTTTCGCAAAGTCTTTTGGGGCATAAAGACAGTTGGAAGGAAGTTTGGTCGCTTAACCCAGATGTAGAATCAAAAGCTGAGTTAGCTGAGGGCACACGTCTTCGTTATTGGCCGAAAGAAGCCAGTGGTGCTCCAGCAGCCCCAGCAGTAGCTGACGCTTCAACATTACCACCCCCAACAGATACCGGTATGACTTCTCCACCAGCGCCACCTGATATGGGAAGTGCCGGAGCAGCAGCGGGTACAACCACTGCTGATATGGCGCCACCTCCACCTATGCCTGATGAAGCCGTACCACCGCCGCCGCCACCGCCAGCAGATATGCCGCAAGCATCAGCAGAACCGCCACCGCCACCACCTATGGCGCCATCGGGAAGCGAATCACTCGGTGGTTTAGGGGATGACCCAGATCAGATGATGGCACTCGGAGCGGGAGCGATTCTGTTACTAGCCGCCGTAGCGCTTTTTATTATTATTCGCAAAAAACGCGCACGACGTAATTCGCCGGTTGATTTTCAAACCGCGACACATACACAAATCGAGTAAATATATTTTATTTAGATAGGTCTCTTAGATTCTAAGAGACCTTTTTAAAGATATCGTCGAGAACTTCGCGTTGGGTCTCGCGAGAGTCACCGACAAAATACATAAGGTCATCGACAATTTGCACGTCGCGATTATTGGTGGGCATGAATTTAATTCCACAACCAGATTCGCACGTCCAAATAACAGCCGCGGGAATACGTCTTTCGCGACCACTGACTAAAATTGTGACTAACAGTTTATCTTTAGGAGACACATCGCCTGTCGTGACTTTGAGCTCTAAAAATGCGCCAGAAAGACTTATATTTTTCAAACGACCACGCTCACCGCGACGGGCGTAACTACGTCTATATTCAACGTCGAGCTGAAGGGGTATTCGGGGTGCGGACGGCACTGTATTGATTTCGCTCATTCCAACTCCTGCCTATTATTTATCGGAAACACCTAGGTAAAGTTGATAGGGATGCGAGCTAATTTGCTGAAATCAGGTTGGTGACTGTCTTAATTTGGGACAATTATAGACAAATCGCCCAATTCCGAACAGAATAGGCTATTGACAGGCGGCCCCGTAGCCGTGTTAGACAGGTCGTATCAATACAAAAAAAGCTTAGAAATCAGTTTTGAGCGACCAATTACTTAGTAATTAATTTTCGTAAAATTTAAACTATTAACCCATAAACCCTTAATTCAATTCACCATAAAAATAACAAAACCAGAGAGTAAATAATGTCAGAAACACCAGACAATCCAGAGTCGGTAGATAAATCTAAAGAAACATCAGCAAACGAAAAAACATCAGAGGGCGGGTCTTCGGGCAGCGGTGCCCAAGGCGACGACGACGGTCGAAAAGATCGTTTTCGTAGCCGAAATGCCCGTCACGGTGGTGGCGGCGGCGGTTTTCGCAATGGTGGTGGTGGCGGTAAAGGTGGAGGCCCACGTCATTCTGGCGGAGGCGGAGGCGGTGGTGGCGGCTTTCGCAACAACAACAGTAATAATAACCAACACCAACGTGTGCAGCGCCCACAGAATGAAGAAGACATTGGCGCTACGCCAGTGGGTTTAGCTCCGATCTCAGCTGAAGAGCTCGCGAACATCAATTTAACTGATGACGAGAAAAAAGCGCTTTCAAGCAAAGATATGAAATCAAAGGATATTCAGTACATCATCAATCTCGCTGAAAAAATGAAGATTGAAAACGCCGCAGGATTGCGCCGCCAAGATATCATTTTTGAAATTTTAAAACGCGCGGCTTTTATTGGCGATATTTACGGAAACGGCGTCCTTGAAATCTTACCCGATGGTTACGGCTTCTTGCGTTCACCTGACTATAACTACCTCCCAGGACCAGATGACATTTATGTGAGCCCTTCGCAAATACGTCGTTTCGGTTTGCGTACCGGTGACACAGTGATGGGTACAGTCCGTCCGCCAAAAGAAGGCGAACGTTACTTTGCCCTCCTCAAAGTGGATTCACTCAACTTTGAAGGACCAGAAATGTCGAAGAACAAAATTCTCTTCGACAACTTAACTCCGCTTTACCCAAACAAGCGTTTGACGCTTGAGTGGGAACCTAACGATTGGACTACTCGTGTAGTTGACATGATGGCCCCTCTCGGTAAAGGTCAGCGCGCTTTGATCGTCGCGCCTCCACGCACTGGTAAAACAGTGCTTATGCAAAACATCGCGAACGCGATTTCGAAAAATCACCCTGAAGTAAAACTGATTGTACTTTTGATCGACGAGCGCCCTGAAGAAGTGACCGACATGGCTCGTAACGTAAAAGGCGAAGTGATTAGTTCAACGTTTGATGAACCACCAACACGTCACGTACAAGTAGCTGAAATGGTAATCGAAAAAGCGAAACGATTAGTTGAACACAAACACGATGTGGTGATCTTGCTCGATTCGATTACACGTCTCGCGCGCGCCTATAACACCGTTGTGCCGCCATCAGGTAAGATCTTGTCGGGTGGTGTGGATTCTAATGCCCTCCATAAGCCTAAGCGTTTTTTTGGTGCTGCTAGAAATATCGAAGAAGGCGGGAGCTTAACCATTATCGCGACGGCCTTGATTGATACTGGCTCGCGTATGGATGAAGTGATCTTCGAAGAATTTAAAGGTACCGGCAACTCTGAGATTCACTTGGATCGTAAACTCATGGAAAAGAGGATCTTTCCGTGCATGGACATCAATAAATCGGGCACGCGTAAAGAGGATCTCTTAATGAAGAAGGAAGACCTTAACCGTTTATGGATCTTGCGCAAGGTGCTTGCCCCTATGAATGTTGTGGATAGCATGGAGTTCTTGCTCGACAAAATGCGCAGTACGAAAACCAATGTGGATTTCTTAAAAGGCATGGGCGGGCAGTAAATACTTAAAATTACTCGGCAAAAATACGTGGGTTAGCCTATGAAGGGTTGACCACTGCAGTATTTATGCACCGCAGTACTGATGTGCATAACTCTGTGGAGATTACAAAGTGCTTACACGGAAACCCAATTTGAGGGATGTGAAGATTTAAAACGGTAAGAAAAAGTTATATATGTCTCGTTAACGCTCTGTAAAGAAAAATAATTCCCAATGTTTAGAAAATTAGAAGAAGTCGAAAAAAAATTTGAAAAGATCGGCCAAGAATTGCAAGAGCCGGGCGTGGCGAACAATCAAAAACAGTATCGTCATTTGATGAAAGAATATGCAAGTCTTGAAAAAGTCGTTCAATCTTTTCGTCTTTATAAAAAAACAGAACAAGACATAAAAGACAGCAAAGAGCTTTTAAATTCTGAAAATGACGAGGAAATGCGTAAACTCGTGAAGCAAGAATTGGGCGCTCTCGAAAAATCACAGCAAATCTTAATTGAAGAACTTAAAATTCTGTTATTGCCCAAAGATCCGAATGATGATCGCAACGTCGTTGTCGAAATTCGCGCGGGCGCCGGCGGTGACGAGGCGAGTCTATTTGCTGAACAACTTTTTCGCGCTTACTCAATTTACTCCTCCAATAGAGGTTGGAAGGCCATTTTGGTTTCTTCTTCATCAGGTAATGTCGGTGGTTTTAAAGAAGTCATTGCCACCATCTCGGGTGAAAAAGTTTACAGCTTAATGAAATACGAAAGCGGAGTGCATCGCGTGCAGCGTGTACCAGCCACTGAAGCCCAAGGTCGCGTGCATACGTCGACGATCACCGTCGCCGTATTGCCAGAAGCTGACGAGGTCGATGTGCAGATTAACCCCGCTGACTTGCGCATTGAAACTATGCGCGCGAGCGGCTCGGGCGGTCAGTCAGTAAACAAGACAGAGTCGGCTATTCGTATCACGCATGTACCGACCGGCCTTTTCGTAGCTTGTCAGATTGAAAAGTCGCAGCTTGGTAACCGCGAACGTGCGATGAAGCTTCTTTATACGAAATTACTCGATATCGAAGAAGAAAAGGCACGCAAGTCGGCGTCAAGTGCACGTCTTGCGCAAATCGGTACAGGTGATCGCTCTGAGCGTATACGCACTTACAATTACCCGCAGTCGCGCATCACCGACCACCGCATAGGTTTTACTACGCACCAGTTAGGCGAAGTTATGGATGGCCGCTTTGAAGTGGTGATTGAGCCAGTGGTCACGCACTTTCAAGCTGAGGCGCTTAAACAGCAAACCGCGGTTCATTAAATGAAAATAGTTTTAGAACCCAATGTGAACTCGGCATTCAAACAAGCCATTACGTTTTTGCGTCGCGCGGGCAGCACCCACCCGCAGCTTGAGGCCGATTGGATTTTTGAAAAGCTTGCTGGCTATGATTCCCTCACGCGAATAAAAACAGGGCTTCAAGATAATTTGCCTCAAAATATTTTGGCGCAAATCAGTGATGTGATCGAGCGTCGTATGCAAGACGAGCCACTCGCCTATATTCTCAAAGAAGCCGATTTTTATGGGATATCATTTTATGTCGACGATCGGGTGCTGATCCCACGCCCTGAAACTGAGCACTTGGTCGATTGGGCCCTTAAGTGGGCTGAGCAAAAACCGGGTGGCGTAGAGACAGCTGCGTCCGCACCTGAAGAGTTAAGTAAACAAGAGATAAAAATTCTCGACATGGGTACGGGCAGTGGGTGCGTCGGCTTAACACTTCTTAAACGCTTACCCCACGCGCGGTTGACGGCAATCGATGTCTCAGGTGATGCGCTTGAAGTAGCGCGGCAGAATGCGTTGATTTTAGGTTTAGATTCACGAGTACGATTTATTCAGGGTGAAGCCGCTCAAGCAGTAAAACTGATATCTAGCGAGGCGGCTCGAGAAGTGAGTCCGACGAGCAGTGAAACCACCCGACTGTCGCAAGATAGTGCTGCGATTTTTGACATCGTTGTCGCAAACCCGCCATATATTGCTCACGACGATCAAGAGGTCGACGCGCAGGTGACTCGTTATGAACCCCACGTTGCACTTTTTGGCGACGATCATGGTTTAAAACATATTCAAGATTGGGCTCAACAGCTTGATCAGCTTCTAAAACCGGATGGCGCGACGGTATTTGAATTTGGCTCCAAACAGGGTGAAGATGTTCGTCGTATATTTAATAAGCTCGGAATATTTTCGCGCGTGACGATTCACAAAGATTACGCGGGCTACGACCGCTACGTCAGTGCTGAGAGGTAAAAATAATGGATGCCATGATAATTCGCGGTGAAAAAAGATTACAAGGCGAAGTGAGTGCGAGTGGGGCGAAGAATTCGGCACTTCCATTAATATTTTCGACTTTGCTCGCTGAGGGCGAGCATGTGTTTCACAATATGCCGAAACTGAAGGATATCGAGTTCACTTGCCAGCTGCTCAATTTATTTGGCTGCGAAACTCGTCACGAAGATTCGACTTTGAGAATTAAAGTTAAAAAATTACAATCCCTCGAAGCGCATTACGATGTGGTGAGAAAAATGCGAGCGAGTATTTTATGTCTGGGCCCGCTAGTAGCGAAATATGGCGAAGCGCACGTGAGTTTGCCTGGGGGGTGTGCTATTGGCACGCGGCCCATTGATCTGCATCTCGAGGGTATGAGAACCCTCGGCGCTGAAATCACCCAAGAGAGCGGATACATTTTGGCCAAAGCTAAAAAGTTAGTTGGTGCTGAAGTGCTTTTTGAAACAGCGACAGTGGGTGGAACAGAAAATATTATGATGGCCGCAACTTTGGCTGAGGGCACCACTCGTATCGAGAATGCCGCGAAAGAACCTGAAATAGTCGATCTCGCGAACTATTTAATTAAAATGGGCGCGCAAATTAAAGGAGCAGGCACCAGTATCATCACTATTCAGGGTGTTAATAATTTAAAACCTGCGGAACATGATGTAATACCTGATCGCATTGAGGCGGGGACGCTTCTCATTGCCGGCGCGATCACTCGCGGCGAAGTCACAGTAAAAAATTGCCGACCTGATCATTTAAATGCTCTCATCGAAAAGATGAAAGAGAGCGGCTTTGAGATTTCCCAAGAAAAAACTTCGATGACCGTTCATAAAAACAAAGAGAGCTGCGGTGTTGATGTCACAACGGCGCCGCATCCGGGATTCCCCACAGACTTACAAGCGCAGTTTATGGCGCTTATGACCCAAGCCGAGGGGACAAGTGTGATTTCAGAAACGGTTTTTGAAAATCGTTTTATGCACGTGCAAGAGCTCGTGCGTTTGGGTGCCAACATAACGCCGAAATCACGTGTCGCTGTCGTGCGAGGCGCCCCCGGCCAACTGCAAGGCGCACCCGTAATGGCAACAGATTTGAGGGCCAGTGCTAGTTTAGTACTGGCAGGTCTTATCGCTCGCGGTGAGACCAAAGTGAATCGCATTTACCACTTAGATCGCGGATATGAACGGCTCGAGGACAAACTCATGCATTTAGGTGCTGATATTAAACGCACGAATGCTTCAGATTAAATACATGGCGCAATACGCGAGGACTCTATGAAAGACCACATCCCCCCACAACCAGCGAATTCTTTTCGAATTGTTTTAAACTTAGAGTTACGCCAAAAGCGAATAGACACAGTTTTGCTCCAGGCCTTACGCGATCAAAATGACAATATGACGTTAAAGCACATAACGCGAACTGAGTTTAAAAAGCTGTTCGACAACAAAAAAATTCAGATTAAGGGACAAAATACACGTCCATCATCCGCACTCGCCACAGGCGTCACTTATATCGACATTTTAGGTTTTTAATTATTGTCTGTTCGTAAACACTTCGCATGTTATTCAGCTGGCGTTTCAATCAAGCGGCAACGTTCAGGCAACTGGAAAACTTTGTTTAAGGACGCATCTAACGGTTCTTTTGCACCAGTCGAAAACCACCGGTCTAAATCTTTCCCGCAGTCATCGTCGCCGGGTATCGGCGATTGAGTTATACAATCGCGATCACCGGCCGCGCATTTCAAACGAACGTGAAAATGATCATCGTGACCGTACCATGGCCGCATCTTTTTTAAAGTTTGCGCGAGATCAGGATATTTCACGCAGAAATGTTTTTTTATAACTGGGTGAACAAAAAACCGATCCACTTCTTGTTGTTTTGCCACCCAAATCAGTAGGGGCTCAATGTCTACAGGCCAATTCGATTTCAAAATCATTTTCTCGAGATCGACGACTGAACTTGCTGAAAGCTGCTCAGGCCAGTTAACGGGTAATTCAGCAGGGTAATCTAAACGACGTTGGAACCAAACATCAGCATCAAGCCCATTTTGGTGAGAAACATGAGAACCATTCGATGGCCCACCACGAGGTTGGGCTAAATCACCAAAAAACAGAGCATTGTCGAGCGATTCACCAGCAAGCCGAGTTAAAAAATCTCGTAGCTTGGCATGTGTGAAAAAACGATGGCGCTTTACACGCATCATCGCATAACCAGAACCCGTGGCCCGCATATCTACACCACCAGTCAAACACCCACCAGAATACCCACCAATAGATTCTGAAACCCCAGGCGTACCACGCGAAAATTTCGCCCAGTTGTTACTAGGCCCTTGAGCCACATCGTAGCCAAACACTGAAGGGCTAATTAAAGTCACCACCATGAGTGATAAACTACTCAACAAAGCCGACAACGCGATCGCAAAAAAATTTCTCATAAATTCAGCATTAGCCGCATTTCAAGAAATAGAAAGCCTAAACATCAGCTAGCCAAGAAGTATTCATAAAACGCCGAAGGCGACGCAGGTGAGCGTCCAGCAAGGGGTCAGCTACGAGGCGCCGAGGAGCGAGCGCGGAGGCGGGTGTACGCACCCGTCGCACAAGCGAGCGACGACAGCAACGAAGGAGATGGCCCCTTGCTGGACGCGAAAAAAAACCCGAGTGGAGGGGCAACCTGCACTCGGGTAAAAGCAATACGTCGTATAACAGCTTGGGAGGGGTTAGTACGATGTAGTGTTGATTCCTGTAACTAATAAAGAAGCTAGCTCTTCGCGGCTTGTAGCAAAAGGGGCACGCATGATTCTTTGCTTAAGAACATGACCCTGAAGTTCAAGGCGCTTACCTGCATATTTCTCGAGTTCAATAATCGGGCTATTCATTTGAAAAACTTTTTCAGCCGTTACCAGTAGAAACTGATTTTGTGACTCGCTAAAACGAATTTCGCCAATCAAACTGTCGCTCGCATAAGGCAATGTGAACGGAACATCTTTAAAGTTAATCGTGATGGCAAATTCTTTGTTGCTTGAAACGATTTTGTATTCTGCGTTCGGGTCTAAATTCATACGTTCGAGTTCAAACTTGAGTGAGCGAATATCAAAAGCCAGGCGATAGTCGCCGCCCATTTGTAGGGCGCAGATATCGTTAAAACTATAAGCTCGAACACCTAAAATAAGAGTGTGATTTTCAGCAGTCTCAGCCGTCGCCGTGAGTGACGGATGGGGCATTGCGGCACACTTGTGAGGTAATAAACCCGACATCTCCACCATCATTGTCGCTTCGTCGTACTGAATGTGCTGGAGGTTAACGTTGATTTTCTGCAGCGAAGGAGCTGCGTATGTTAAGGCTGACGTCATTACGGTTGCTACTAAAATTAAAAACTGTGTTGTGTACTTCATATTTCCCCCAAAGTTACACAGGCCCAATAAGCAATAATAATGCCAGCGATAAAATTTTGTGTGATCCAAATGATTGCTACTTGACGGGGTAATGCTTAGCATAAAAGCAACAGAACGGAACCACACCTGGTGCCACGATAAATTTTTCGCACCAATTTGGAACCAAAGGTCAGCATGGATGACTCCTCTAAAAAGCGTTGGTTAATAAAAGATAGAGACGGGCGCGTACGTGGTCCGTTCCACACTGACGATATTCTAGCCCGCATTCAACGCGGCGAAATTACCGGTGAAGAAAAAATCTCACTTTATCCCAACACGGACTGGATACCGATCTCCAATGACCCGCAATTTTATGACCAATTGCTTGACTCGCTCGATGAAGAGCGGTCGCGGGTGAGTCACGACGTGCAAGCGAAAGTCGACTTTGGCGATTCGTTAGTCGACGATCTACCGAGCGATTTTATTGAAACTCAACCTCATATCGCGATACCGCCTGTCCCGCCGAAGCCGCCAACGAAGGGTCGCGCTGAAAAAGTCAGTTCCACAAAAAAGCAAGAGGCCACGCCCCCGCCGCTAAAAGAAAAAATGAACACCAGCGAAAACGCCTTAGGGAGTAAGAAAGCAGACGCCTCTGAATCGCCGGTCATTGAACTTAAAAAAATAAAAGATGTACTGACTATAGCTAAGGCAAAGAAGTATCCACTGCCGATTTTAGTGAGTGTTGTTGCGTTGCTCGCGTTGCTTTTCTTTTTGTTGCCCGATGGTAACAAAAGTGGCGATCGCATTCATTTGCTTGGGCCTCGCGCGAATCAGTCGGCACTTGCAGCTGATCACGTTAAAGTGCGAGTACAAAATGCTTTGAGTCAGTATGTTGTCGATAACTTTTCGAATTACATGAAAGCCCAAACCGAACTTGTACAAATTCTTGAAGGCGACCCCAAAAATGCGGGCGTCATTGCTCTCGCATGTCTGACCTATCTGGAGTTGTGGCCCTACAGCTATCAAGATTCCGCCGACTTATTGACGTTGTCGAATGTGGCACAAATGGCGAGTCGAATTGACCCGGCCGGGGTAGAAGCAGGCACCTGTCGTACAGTTGATTTGCTTGTGCGAGGTCGCGCGGTTGAGGCCAAGGGAGTCGCCGAAATGGTGCTCGATACCTTTGGTCGGTCGGGCACTCCGCCCATTGCGTTTTATTATTTCAAAGCGTTACTTTTTGAAGAAGCTAAAGATTACGGATCGGCAATTAATTATGCACAGTCGGCGCAACAGCTTTGGCCGCAGTGGTTACGGGTCCATATTTTAGAAGCATCGTTACTCGCAAAGTTGGGGCGATACAATGAAGCGGCGAATAAGTATCGCAGCATTTTGAAAGCAAACCCGAGTCATAAGGTCGCGCAAATCGAGTTGGGGATTATCGAACACGGCTATTTGCAAAATTATGAAAAAGGTCGTGAGTTGCTTGAACTCGCCATGCAACAAAAAGAGCGAGCGCCAAGCGAAACATTGGCGCGGGGGTACCTGACTCTCGCTGAAATTTTGCTTCATCACCAAAATCAAGTTGGTGCGCTTGAGTACGCACAGAAAGCATATGCTTTGAACCCGTCGAATGTGCGGACGAAAGAAATTATTTTGCGTTTGGGTGGCGAGAAAAAATTGCGCGAAACCAAAGTGAAAGACACGCAGCTTTTGTATGAAGGCGATTTACTCGTTAAAGAAGGCGATTGCAATGCGGCGCAAGCGCACTACAAAGCGGCGTACCAAATTAATAACAAAAATGCAGTTGCTGCAATGAAGGCGGCTGAATGTTTATGGAGTTTAAGTTTGTCGTCTGACGCCATCAAATGGCTCGATACCGCCATTCGTGCTGACCCCAAACTAACTGACGCCTATGTTTTACTCGCTGATTATTATTCGCAGCGGTTTAATTTTGCCGCGGCTGCACAGATCTTAGCGAAAGCGGCGACGCAGACACCGAAGAGCTATAAAGTTTTTCGTGGATTTGCGCTTGTTGAACTTCGCAGAAATAATTTTCCAAGTTCGGCAAGCTATGCTTTAAAAGCGGTAGAAGTTTACGAAGCTGATGTCGAAAGCCATGTCATTTTGGCGCGCGCCCGTTTGGGTATGAATGAACAAGCAAAGGCTTTTGAATCTGCTGGTAAAGCCATTGAAATCGATATGAACAATCGCCAAGCGCAGATTGCTTACGCGCAAGCGGTGGCGGCAACACAAGGTACGCAATCGGGCATCGATTATTTAAATCGACTCGTCAATACCTACCCCACGCTCACTGAATATCGGTTAGCTCTTGGGCAAATGTATGCGAAGGATCAAAGTTACGATATGGCCGCCACACTTTTTTCTCAGGTGATTAAGATCGAAGATAAACCTAAAATGGCTTACATCGAGCTCGGCAAAGTTTATCACTTACAAAATCGTCGCGATGAAGCTCGCAATGCTTATTTTAGAGCGGCAGCGTTGGACCCGTCTGATGTGCAACCGCTTTTTCTCGCGGGGCAGCTATATTTAGAATCAAAGCAGGCTAGTGAAGCGCGCGAACAATTTAGACGTGTGATGAAAATCAATCCGGACTTCCCGCTCGTCAACTACTACATGGGGAGTGCGGCTTTGCAAATGGGTTCGACAAGTGAAGCCCTCGAGCAGGCGAAAATCGAAAAGGCAAAAAACCCGAGTCTAGCTGACCCGTATTTGTTGGCCGCCGAGGCTTACACAGAGATGAAACAGTACAGCGCCTGTGCCGGCGAGTATCAG
>JAYUVI010000432.1:0-4590 GCA_043754135.1 Bdellovibrionales bacterium
CGCCGGTTTCACGAGCCAGCCAAGTGAGCCGGGCAGGGAATTGGCACCTGGGCGTTTGCGGCGCTAAACCTTGGCCAATTACAGGGGCGGGAAATTTTCTAACCGCATTTTCTTTAAAAGCGTGAATCGTCGCGAATAGTTCAGCTTCAGCATCTGCAGCGCCTTTCGGAGAAAGAAAAAACTCGAGGCCGTCTTCTTCACTCGTGCAGCCGAGTGTGCCACTGAAAATGCCGCCGAAGACCCCGCACTTATAATGCATGAGTCGTCGCCACATCAGTGACGATGATAGTTTTTTATCATGAGCGATTCTTTCGACTTCGTTCCAGTCGGGGCCGCTCGCACTCCCAACAGGCGCAGCCCAAATCTCGCCATCACCCAAAAAACCAATCAGCAAAAAAACAAGAAGGGCGAACAATTTGCTCGCCCTCCCGTTGAATTGTCTTAAGCTGAAATAAAAAAAATTAAGCTTCGACACCGCAGGTACGGTTCAATTCAAAATTTTTCTGAATCACGTTTTGCACTCCGTTTGAAACTTCGACGCTAGAAGCTTCAGGGCGTGAAAACACGTCTGTGTAATTCGCTTTCAAAGCTGAGCCTAATGCCGTGGCATTCTGACAGCCTAAAATTTGCGCAAGACCTACGATAGTCTCACCTTCGCCTCGCGCAGCTTCATTAGCTAAAGCGACTTGATTGACGTTGATAAAATTCTCTAAACGAGCCGTGCGACCACCGTCTACACAGTTCGATGTGCCTGACGATATGCCGAATGTTTGCATGCCTGTTCCATTGGTTGTCGACGCCAAAACTTGATTGCTTTTGCCGAACACCACATTGCCTAGACCACAGCCCGCAGGGCCAACTTTTGCCGCTTGTGCGCCTACTGCCACCATTGAAACTGCTAGAAGAACTAAAATATTTTTCATGTAAAGGTCCCCCTTAGCCTAAAGCTGCGCAAGATTTTGCGAGCTTCTCGTTAGATTGAATGGACTGCATAACCGCACGGCTTGCATCGTATGAATTGTTAGCTGGGTCAAAAACTTTTCCGTAATTGGCTTTCAGAGTCTGTCTGAAAAGCGAAAAATCAGAACACTGATAAATCGTCGCTAATCCGTCGAGACTTTCGCCTTCGCCACGTGCAGCTTCTTTGGCGACCACTTCGCGGTTCACTTCGATATAAGCAGCGGCTTCCATCGCCATTTCGGGCATTTCACAATTTGAGGTGCCTGAAGAAATACCAAAAGTTTGTGAACCACCTGTGCCGTTAAGCGTGGCGGCGATCACTTGGATCATGCCAGGCTTCGGACCAAATACCACTGACCCCAAACCACAACCCGACATGCCATAGCCTTGGCCGGTAAATTGGTCATGAAGCGATTCTTTTTTCGGCTTTTTCGCAGGCGCTGTCTCTGCCGCGTGCGCAGAAAGCCCTACTGATAAGCTGACTGCTGTGCTGAGCATAAGCAGTGCTGTTGTCACTCGTTGCATATCTATCCCCCATCAAAGGTGTTGTTAAGTTCTCAAAGTGTCGCGTGTGTGCCTGACGATATCAACTACTTTTTAGTTACTTTTTTAACTACTTTTTAAAGACGCCGTTCAAGTAGTCATATTGGTAGTTCGTTCGACACTCCCGCTGTGAACCGCCGCCAGGTCTCGGCGCCCACCAACAATCTTCGTAGCGCTCAAAGCTGAGTAACAATTGTGTATTGATTTTCACTTGACCGTTGCTTTCAGTTTTAAAACTGACACTCAACTCTTCACCCATCACATCAAGGCAATTGTTCGGGTTAAATGCAAACGCCGCCCACTCGAGAGTTTTGCGACCGCCGCGCTCATTGCCGCGAATCTGTTTCAAATTGCCAATAATTGAACCGCACTCAGGCGACAACATGTCGTTGCCACGAGCGTCGCTGTACTGAGCTGTCACTTTACCATTTTCATTCATAGTAAAAGTGAGTTGCCCGGTGCGACCGTCTATGCGGCCCGTGTAAGTGCCCATGTAAGCAACCGCTGTTTCGCGATAATCCGCAGGTATCTGCCCATTCGGCACATCGATTTCGTTACAAGCGATCGCAGCCATGGCTGATAAACCCACAGCTAGAATTTTCATAATATTTTTTAGCAGCATATATTTATTCCCCTTTGTTTGTTCAAGCTTCAGATACTAACTCGTGAAGACGAAGATAATCCAATTTTGACGCATCACGAATTTGTGTTAAGTTAAATTTGATGAAATCCATGTGGCTTGGACAAACCGATTATGTCTCCGCGATGCAGTTGCAAGATCGACTGCTCAATCGCGGGCCGTTGCTAAATTTGTACACGTCTTCTTCACACGAGTTGCCGGCTGAAACGTTGCTCGGGCTCGAGCACCCACTCACGATTACACTCGGTCGTCGTGCCGATGCTTTAAAAGATATCAAAGCGCCAATTCGTGAGTTGAAAGATCGCGCGGTGGCGATTTTAGGTTCTGAACGCGGCGGGCAAGCGACGCTGCATAACCCGGGGCAGCTGGTGATTTACCCCGTTATCCAATTGCGGGAGCGACAGCTTAAAGTGCGCGACTACGTGCGAATTCTACAAGACGTGACCCAGCGGTTTTTGGCCGATCGGGGAGTGAAGTCGCGCTGTTTGTCGGATCAGGAGCCCGGGCTTTATACCGATGAAGGCAAAGTCGTGTTCTTTGGTATTCGCGTGAAGAACGGCATGAGCTCCCACGGCCTGGCGATTAATGTGAACAATAATTTAGAAGATTTTAAGCTGATACGCTCCTGCGGCCGCGCTACTGAAACTTTTTCTAGGATGGCCGATTACGGTGAAACCATGCCCCTAGAAGACCTTTTTCGGCTGTGGAGTGGCTATTTTCAGACCGCGCTCAACTTGACCCAAGATGCGAACCGACCTATCTTGAGCTCACCTGATCGATTTTGTGATTAAGTTTTAGTTGAACAAAATGGTCGTCGCATGCGGATATAGCTCAGTTGGTTAGAGCACGTGGTCGACATCCACGAGGTCCACCGTTCGAGTCGGTGTATCCGCACCAATTTTATTTAAAAAACAAGTGTAGGTCTCGAATTCGATTTATTTCTTTTTGAGTCACACCCGCTTTTTTTGCAAATCTCGGCCAAGACTTAATGGCTTGCTTTACGTTTTTTATGATGGATTTGGCCTCTCCAATCCCGAATCGATCGGCGACCAGAAAGACATCTTTTTCAGTGAAATTTCTATATTTTCCGTTGACCGACATTAAGTGCTGACTGGTCCATTCGCCTTTTGGATTGTAAGCAAAAGATATGTCGTAGGCAGGCGCAAGATCCCAAGTTTCACCTTGGCGCAAAAGAAACGAAAAGTTTTTTGTGTGATCATCGCAGTTTCGACCCATTAAATTAAAAATCATTCGTCGAAAGGCCTCAACGTAAGCGTCACGCTCCAGAGAAAGTTGATTTATCGTCATAAAAAGCTGTTCGTAGCTGTTTGTTGATTTTTTCTTATAATCCAGATGATTGATGGCGCAAAGGCTTTGCATATGGTGTTTTATTTGACCACTTTTACGATCAAAGCGTTTGGTCATAAAGTGGGCTCTGCCATTTTCTTCGAATAGCTGAGATTCCGAAATATTGATCCCTGCGTTCTTTGCCATGAGATAATATGCATACTCAATTCTTCCATATTCTTGACTGGAGCCGAGTTCTCGATCCGTACCCATTCCATCAAACTTGAGAAGCCAGTGTTCAAATCCTTCAGGTGCTTCGACTTGCCCTGAACATATTTCTTTGGTTTTAGCGTTCCATGCTATGACGGCCTTGGCTCTGGCCCCTCCGGCTGAAGTGCCGACTTCAATTATGCTCCTAAGAGCCGCACTTATGTGGTCATCATCTTCAACATTACCTTTTAACATTTTTCTCGCCTCTGAAACCAATTCACCTATTTCAAGTGCTGTCGGCTTTTGAGTTTTTGTACCGCGAGTCGGTTTGAACTCGAGAGCGCCCATTGCACGTTGACCCATATAGGCTAGTCGATCCAGCGAGGTGACTTGGTTTGTAGCGATCCCTTTGTCGGCCATGTAGCGATTAATTAAGGCATTACCAAAATCATCTGGCAGCGCATCCGCCAGCATCGCGGGGAGGCGTTTGTACGTAGACTCAGGTAGGTCAGTGAAGACATACGGGGTTTCGGTGCTATTGAGTGGCATATGAATTGGCGCAACCTCAATTCCGCTTTTTCCAAAGGTTTTGGCATAGGCAAAAACATAGTAGCCAAGCTTTGGGTCAAGGGCCACAGCTCCAACATATTTCCCCCAAAGATAAACTTCAATTTGATCAACGCTTTTGTAAAGTTCAGACTTTTTCTTTTTTGCCATATTGTCTTCTGCTCGCTCTCTGTCTTGGTTGTTTTTCTCGAGTCATATGGAGAGGATTAATGCTAATTTCTGGTGAAATGTTGCTCAGCCAACTTTCTCGATCAAGAGCCTTCACAACCCGTATAAGTGTTTTCAGCGTTGTGCCTTCTCCGCCTTCAAGATGACGGAGGGCATTTTCGCTAATTCCAGCTCTCTCACAAAGAATCTTTCGATTTATATTCTTCTGTAGACGT
>JAYUVI010000433.1:0-6883 GCA_043754135.1 Bdellovibrionales bacterium
CCTGACACCTTTGTTTTGGTGGCATTGACAGGCAAAGTGACACCGAAAAATCTGGCACAGAACTTTCATGTCTCTCAGCGCGAGGTTTCGAAAATTGAAAATCGTTAAACAAACGTAAAAAGGGGGATACATGAAATTAAAAATCAGTGCCTTATTAACACTACTCTGTCTTGGAGTACCAACTGGTGCATTTGCCGATGATACCGAGGGATTAGTGTCGGCTGCGGAACTTGAGAATAATATCGCCATTTCAGAATTTTTAGGTCTGAGTGGTGAAAATAATAATGAAGCTTTGGCTCTCAGAGATCATCGCCCCGGCGGTGATCGGCCGGGTCGTCCCGGTGGAGACCGTCCCGGTCGCCCGGATCGTCCAGGTCGCCCGGGTGGAGACCGCCCAGGTCACGGCGATTGGGATCGCCCGGGCCATGTTGATTGGGATCGCCCAGACCGCCCTGATCATGGTGATTGGAATCGTCCAGGTCGTCCCGGTGGAGATCGTCCCGGTCACGGTGATTGGGATCGCCCAAGTCGCCCATACCACCCCGATTACCCAGGTTACCCTGGCTATCGCCCACCACGTCCTCCGCCACGCCCTTACCCTCGTCCGCCTGTGTATCCGTACCCTGGTTATCCATATCCTGGTTACCCACCAGCACCGTACTATTACACTTGCTACGCCTCGAACTATCGTGGCGAAACATATTCAGCTACTGAATACTCGCCCGGTTACGCTCAAGACATGGCGATGAGATATTGTCAGCAGGTGTCGTTCTCGTGCCAACCTCGCGGTTGTCGCTAAACGATATTTTGCATGAGTTCACATAAGTGAATTCGAAAAGCCCCGCTCTCAGAAGCGGGGTTTTTTTTAAATCAGAGCGATTTACTTCAGTAAATGTCTTTCGAAAAAATCAACTATAGTCGAAAAAACGTGAATCTGATTGGCTTTGCCATAAATGCCGTGCTTCGAGCCAGGGTAGACCACCGACTCGTAAACTTTGCCTCTCTCCTGCAGTTTTTTGAAAAGCAAAGTTGAGTTTGTAAACAGCACGTTGTCGTCCGACATGCCATGAATCACGAGCAGTTTTCCTTGCAAGCCATCAACAAAATTAATGACGTTGGCGCGTGCGTACTCTTTCGGACTCTGTTTCGGAGTGGTCATGTAGCGCTCAGTGTAGTGCGTGTCGTAGAGGGAAAAATCGGTCACTGGAGCGACAGCAACGTTCGCTGAAAATACTTCCGGTGATTTCATCGCCAGCATAAGTGAGAGATAGCCGCCGTAGCTCCAGCCGAAGAAGCCCACTTTTTTTGGGTCGATGTAACCTTGTTTGATTAAGTACTGCACTCCTGCGGTTTGATCTTCGACTTCAACTTTACCCATCGATTTATAAATCGCGCTTTCAAATTTTTTGCCGCGGCGAGGTGAACCGCGGTTGTCGATGGTGCTGACGACGAAACCTTTACCGGCGAGAATTTGTCGCAAAAAGCCGTTACGACCACTCCAGCCTTTGTCGACCATTTGTGCGTGTGGGCCGCCGTAACCAATGACGACGAGTGGGTACTTTTTTGCGGAGTCAAAGTTTTTAGGTTTAGTAACTTCATAATAAAGGGTATCACCCGAAGGGCTTTTGAATGACCCGAACTCAGATTTTGAAAATCCAGCAATGTAAGGTGCGAGTGGGTGGCCCGCTTTTACCTCATTATTTGAAATCATCGCCAAGCGGTCACCATTTGAAGCGTGAATACTCACTTGCACAGGTGCGAGAGGCGAAGAAGAAAATTGCACATAAGTTTTCACTTCGCCACCAGATTTAAAAGCATGAAAGTCATCATCAGTCGAAAGTAAAAGTGGTTCGCCGACTTTTGTATTCTTACTCGCGGGAAGTGGCATTCGGTAAAGGTCATTAGTTAGTGGGTCGCGTTTATTGCCGCTAAAATAAACCCAGCCATCGGTTTCATCAACTCCGATGAGTTCTTGTGCGATCCACTCGCCCTGTGTAAGTGTGTGCACCACGCGGCCACTGCGATCAATAACGTAGAAATGTTGAAAGCCGCTGCGTTCAGACGACCAAATAAAATTCGGCGATTTTTTTAGCCAGTGTAGATTGTCGTGCAGGTTCACCCAACTCGATTCGTGCTCGGTCAAAACTTTTTGTTGTTCGCCAGTCGTGGGATTGTACAAATACAAATCAAGATATTGCTGATCGCGAGTTTGCACTTGATAAGAAATCAAACCGTCGTTGGTCCAATCGACCCGGGCTAAATAGTAATCGTTTGAGCGAGTCTTAAGCGGGATCATATGTAACTTCGGCTGGCCATTTTTCACATCTGCTAAATCCACCCAAGCTAGTTTCACCGATGCGTTTGCAGTACCGACATCAGGGTAACGTTGTTGTTTCACGGTCACTTTCGATTCGTCAATTTCGTAGCGGTCGACCATTTTCACCGGTGTCTCATCAACAATGGTGAGAGCCAAGCGTTTTTCGTCTTTCGACCACCAGTAGCCAGTATTGCGATCCATTTCTTCTTGGGCCACAAATTCAGCTACTCCGTACGAGATATCGCCTTTGCCCTCGTTGGTGACAGCCCATTCTTTCTTCTCGGCTAGATCGTAAAAATACAGGTTTTGGTCGCGCACGTAAGAGACGAAGTGATTTTCAGGTGAAAAGCTGGGGTCGATCTCAGCTCCCGCGGTTTGGGTCAGGCGGGTGAGATGCGCTTTGCCTTTGAGCGAGGTGATGTACAAATCGCCATTTGAGGGAAACATCACTGTCTCACCATCGCCCGCGAGAAAATACTCAACAATACCTTTTCGGCTAATGCGCTGACGTTCGCGCCGCGCTTTTTCTTCTTCAGATAATTTCTCACCGGCCGCATTGAGTAGGTTTGAATCGACGAGAAGCTTTGAACTTTTGGTCTTAAGGTCGAAAGCCCAAAGGTCTAAAATTTCATAATTTTCATTTTTACCCTTGAGGTAAGTGACAGTTTGACCGTCATCAGAAAATTGAAACTTCATCGGGTTTTTGCCATCGAGCTCGGGGCTGCTAAACATCCGTTCAATTGTGAGTTTCAGTGGGGCGGTGCCTGTGGTCGCAGCTGAGTCAGCAGCCTGTGCCGTGCCCCATAAAAACCATGGCGGCAACAGTGCAAATAATAGAGCGGTCAAGGTATTGAGGTTGCGCATTTGATTAACTCCTATTTTTTAATTTCTAAAGCAACGGGGCAGTGGTCGGAGCCATACACCTCGTTTCGGTGATATGCCATTGACGTTCCAGCTCATTAATTTCATAGATGCCGAATATATTCTATGCCATCAGGGGCACGCAACCAGAGTGTCAGGTTGACAGTACCTGACCATAGGTTTGACGCTGTTTTCAATCGTAGGCGCGCTCGCAAGGTGTGAGTTTTGCAATAAATACTTTTCAAATAAGGCAAACCAAGGGGCGTCCCGAAATGAGATTCGTAATCACTAATTTACTAGCAGTCACTTTATGTTTTTCTATAAATGTCTTCGGCAAGGTGAGACCTATTGGTAAGGCGAAACCCATGACATCGGCTAAAAAAATAGTGATGCGGAAAACGCAACTCGAACCCGTAACTAAAATCAGAATGACCCCGCAACAAATGTCAGATTTGCAGTATTCAATTCTGGAGTACACCGACAATCCATCGGGTTGCAAAAAAATAGAATCGCAAAACACTCTCCTTAAACTGAAAAAACTAAGAGACGCGGTCATTGATATGCCGGAGCTGATTACGGTTCTTGATGTTTCCGATTGTCGTGAGCTCGTCAAATTCGTCAAAAGTTTAGAAAAAACAGAACCTATTAGCGTCCTCAGAGTGGCTGATCCAATAGCCTCGGCCCAGGAAACTATTTCACTCACTGGAGGCGGCCAACGGCCTTGGAAGTTTAACCTCGGCTCAGGCACCACCAGCAATAGTGAAATGTCTAAATTACTCGGAATCACCGACTCACAGACCAGAAAGCCCAGTTCCGTACCTGCTAACTAAAAAGTTGAAACACGAGGCGATTCTACGCGCGAAAAGATGATCTTGCCGTCGACAACTTGATAAATAAAATTTTCTGGTTCTTTTTGTTCGTAGCGAACTTTTACTTTTAAATTCCTAAAGTCGAGGGGTTCGCCACGAATTAGCCGCTGCGGTGGCTCCGTCGAGGTGACCTCGTATACAGCGCCTTCGCCAATAACTCGACTCGATTTTTGATCAATCACTAAATTGGTTTTTTCATCTACCCCGAGGCCAGTGACACTGACATGTTGGTCATACATAATGCGGGCGATAAAACTGATTAACCGACCCATACGGTGACGATTAGAGAAATGAGTATCGGTAATCACATTTTTTAGTTCGGGGAAGTTCAAGAAGCCCCTTTCAATAGTGACATTGGGACCGCTCGGGTCTTGAACAGCTTCAGAGGAGCTGATGGAATCGTGCGCGGCTGAAAAATAGTATTGCCCTAGAATAGCGAGGCCTGCACTTTTACCCCCGATGGGGATACTTCGTTGGCGAATGCGCTCCAAAAGCAAATCGTGAAGTGGCGTATCGCGAATCAAATTATGGTAGTTAAATTGATCGCCGCCCGCAAAATAAATCATGTGCGCGCGACGAACTAAGTCCAACACCGCGGGTACAGAGCTGGCTCGGTGATCCATCAGCGAGATCATGGTGACCGAATTGACTCCTCCAATTTCTTTATAAATGTAGTCGGTGTAATCGTCGCCATCATTCGCCCGAATCACAACGGCATCACCACCGCCGGCTTTATCGGTCATCCATCTGAAAGCGGCATTTGTGCTTGGGCCACCGCCCATGAGCGCGATACCATACGACGTTTTGATATCGCCTTTCGCCGGTTTAGTTGAGCCTGCATGAGTCAGTTTATACGTGCCGAAGTTTTGAACTTTTGAGGCTTGTGCGTTTAAACTAAAAATTATGGCACTGAAAATCACGCCTCTATTAAAAAAATTTTTGCACGAAGTTGATGCAGAAGTGTCGAAACGTCGTTGTGTTTTCATAGTGCGATGAACACTATCAAGCACCATCAAATGCACGACAGGATCAGAATAGCGCTGCACCCATTTTCAAAATTGTATACGGTCAGTGAAAAATTTCTTGTAAATTTTTAAAGAGTTTTTTTGAATTTTTATATGTGGAGTAAATATTACTGTGCTGTCAGCAAAGGAGGCACGATCAAGTGCCCCCGAATATTAGTCTTCTAGGTAAGTATAACCAGCCAAGCCTTCTTCATAATGCTTCATCAAGAGGCGGGCCTCAACATGGCCCAAGTTACCTTTTTGAATGGATTGCTCAGTGGCTTTGCGAATCATCTCGATCAACTCCGCGCGATTGTAATCGAGGTAACTTAGCACCTCAGTCACTGTGTCACCTTGTAAAACGTGATCAACGCTGTAGCTGCCGTTGTCGTTAATGGTGATGTGAACAGTGTCAGTGTCGCCAAACAGGTTGTGCAAATCGCCCAAAATTTCTTGATAAGCGCCGGTTAAGAAAGCGCCCAAATAGTAAGGTTGGCCCTCTACCAAGTCGTGCACTTCGA
Source organism: Bdellovibrionales bacterium (assembly GCA_043754135.1). Lineage (GTDB taxonomy): Bacteria > Bdellovibrionota > Bdellovibrionia > Bdellovibrionales > UBA1609 > RBG-16-40-8. Next base: position 5,573 of record JAYUVI010000433.1, read on the forward strand.
GGTAGCCTTGCAACTGCTCGCCATCGGCATCGATGAAGTGTTCGATTTTACCGTCAGAGTCACAAGTCAAATCCACGAGAGTCGCGCGACGCTCAGGGCGTTCGTTTAAGCGATGAATCGGGATTACCGGGAAGACCTGCTTCACGGCCCAAGAGTCAGGCAACGATTGAAACACCGAGAAGTTACAGAAGATCGTGTCTGAAAGTTCTTTTTGTAAATTCCAGTAAATATCTTCGGCGTCGGGGTTATCTTTCGCGATCTTCGTCATCTTCGTCATGATCGCCCAAAACAAATCTTCAGCCTTCGCGCGCTGCTCGAGACTTAAACCGCCAAATGAGAACAGGTGCATGGTGTCGGTCTTTTTCTCAATCAAATCGTTGTAATACTCGTTGATGTTCTTGCTGTTCACGTTCTCATAAATGTAGTGAAGGTCTTTCACGAGCAAAGAATCTTTTTTCTCAAGCGAAAAGGGCAGCGAGTGCTTTTGCACTTCGTTCAAACCCAAAACGTCGAACACGAGCAAAGAACTATGGGCCACCAGAGCGCGGCCTGATTCTGAAACGATATTCGGGTGAGGCACACTGCGCTCATCGCAAATATTCTGCAGAATGGTCACGATGTCATTTGCGTACTCTTGCTCACTGTAGTTCGTTGAACTGTCGCTTTTACCCGAACCGTCGTAGTCTACGCCTAAGCCGCCGCCGACATCGATGTAGCGCAGGCTGGTCGCGCCCAAGCCGTACATTTCAGTGAAGTAACGAGCGGCTTCTTTAATTGAGGCTTTAATCGACTGGATCGACGGCACTTGCGAGCCAATGTGAAAGTGAAAGAGCTCTAAGCAATCCAACATGTTCTCGCGTTTTAAAACGTCGAGACCGTATACAATTTCACTTGGAGTGAGGCCAAACTTTGAACGGGCACCTGAAGATTCTGTCCACTTACCTGAACCTTGAGTGCTGAGCTTTCCGCGAAAACCGATGCGCGGTTTGATATTTAATTTTTTTGAAGCGGTTATAATGATTTGTAACTCAGCTAAACGGTCCACCACGATAAAAGTTTGGCGACCGAGTTTTTGCGACAGTAAAGCCGTCTCGACGTACTCGATATCTTTAAATCCGTTACAAACGATAATGGCGTCAGGCGTATCCATAAACGCCAGCGCAATCAAAAGCTCAGGCTTACTACCGCACTCAAGACCTAGGCGGTTCTCTTTACCGAAATCGACGATCTCCTCGAGCAAGTGGCGCTGTTGGTTAACTTTAATGGGGTAAACACCTGAGTAGGCGCCTTTGTAACCGTACTCGCGAATAG
>JAYUVI010000434.1:0-3327 GCA_043754135.1 Bdellovibrionales bacterium
TTGAAAATTTGAAAGCCGCTCATGAAAAAGTTCTACAGCTGGTTCAAGAGGGTGGCGGTGAAATTTTCGGTTCACATATTTGTTGGCATCGCGCCGAAGACAATTGCAATTGTCGCAAGCCCAAAACAGGATTGTTAGAGCAGGCGTTACAGTCACAAAATATGACATCAGCCGCTCAAGTCTGGATGGTTGGCGACGGTGTAACGGATATTGAAGCCGGCCATAAATTGGGCGCAAAAACAGTTTTTTTGGGGCCACAAAAATGCGATGCTTGTAAGTGTTTCGAGAAACGAGGGTTTACGCCCGACCAGTGGTTTAGCAACTTGCGTGAGTTTGTGTCGAGTTTTACGTGACTGAGTACGTGACCGAGTACGTGACCGAGTGTCGGTTTTTGCAGCCGTTAGTAGGCGAGATGTTTTAAGTTTATTGAGTATTTTTTGCTAATTGAATCAATAGCCAGTGAAGGGAAAACATGAGCACATTTTCGAATCGTTTCTTACAAGAGTCTGTTGAAATTATGCAATCTCTCGATGCCACCGCCATAGAATCTATGGCCAATGGCTTGCGCGAGGTGCGTGAACGTGGGGGACGATTATTTATTCTAGGTGTCGGCGGCTCAGCCGGCCATGCCAGTCACGCCGTCAATGACTTTCGAAAAATCTGCGGTTTCGAGGCTTATACGCCTACCGACAATGTCTCGGAATTAACCGCTCGAATTAATGACGAGGGTTGGGAAGGCTGTTTTTCTGAATGGCTTAAAGGTTCGCGCTTAAATAAAAAAGATGCGTTACTTATTTTCTCAGTGGGCGGCGGCAACAAAGAGAAAAACGTATCGGTAAATTTAATTCGCTCTATTGATGAAGCCACCCGGGTTGGCGCTGCCGTTTTCGGTATTGTCGGCCGCGACGGTGGTTACACCGCGAAAAATTCGCAAGCTAGTGTCGTTATACCGCCCATGTTTTCTGATCACGTCACACCCCATACTGAAGGTTTAGCCGCTGTGGTATGGCATTTGGTGGTCAGTCACCCCGCACTAAAGGTGAGCGAAACGAAGTGGGAATCCACGAAGTAGCTATTGCCGACGCCAGACTTGCCAATGACAATCGGGCACATTTTTAATTAACTTCCACGACTGCCCTTGAGTGTCGGTCACTTTCTCTTTGTCTACAAAACCCACATAAAATGCGGCAGTCTCTTTCCAATTAGGGTTGTAATTTTGAATATAGCGAATGTTATCTTCATTAGAATTTGCGTAACGCTTATAGTATTTCGAATTCAATACTAAAATATTGTATTTTCTTTCCAGCGCCAAACCCCATGTCATCTTCCACCCCACTTGGACCTGGCCCTCGGCATACTCGGTTGGATTTAACGGAATATACGGGTCAACATGAACTTTGTCGGCGGCCTGAATCATTTCGCGCAAATCATTTTCAAGCTGAATGCCTTCGGGTCGACAGGCACTCATTTGTATTTTCGCTTGTGCAAGAGAGTTCGGCACCAAACCCCAAGTGCAAAGACCAATCAACGGTAGCACCAGCCATATGTAATGAATCATTTTTAATTTCAACTGAGGCAGTTTGATATGCCCGAGCATAAGCACAACTGCCAGTAAGAAAGTTCCGACAAACGGGAATATGTAATGATCATGAGATGAAATCACTTGTCGCGTGAGAAGAAGCGCAAATGGCAAGAACAGCAGAATAAAAAACCGCCGGTCTAGAGCAATCTTGAAGCGTGGTTGCGGCGACGCCGCCAGCTGAATGCACAGCCAACTGGCGACTACAATCAAAGTGGGGCGCCAAGCTTGATCAAAATAAAGCCATAGCCACTCGAGTACTGAATGTAAATCTGGGGTCGTCGAATACGCACTCTGTGACAGTAAAAATTGAATGGGGCGCACAACCTTCAAACTTTGTGGGAAACACACGATAAAATAACCAATGAAGGCCCACATCGCGTAACGCCCGGCCGTTTTTAAATTTTGTTTATTCAGTGGCGGGATCCACATCAGTAGAAGTGCTGGCAAGTGAAACACAACAGAAAGTTTGGTCCCAGTGACTAAGCCCCAAGCAGCAGCCGAACCTTTAAATAAAGACGCATTTTCTTGTTGTCGTAATGAGAACAAGGTCAAAAAACTGGCTACCGTAACTAACAATGCAAAAAAATGATCCGGGTGTGCTCGCACTGTGAATAACGCCCAAGTCGGGTTCGCTAGAAAAGCAGAAAGCAAAGAGATGCTGATGACCAATCGTAAATTCCATTGGGTAGTTAGCAAAACAGAAAGCAACAGAGCCAAACCAAACACACTCACTAAAGAAACGAACAGCAGCACAAAATGCGCATTGCGCTCGACAGCCTGCGAGGCTGTCTCGGTAGTTGTAACTGGGTGGCCCGAGGTGATTGACGCCAGTGAGTGAGCCCAACGAAAATACACCGGACCATAGCCAGCTACTCCGTTGTCTTTGTACCATCGGGTTTTCAAAGTTTTATCGAGCACCATGCGAGCGTCATCATCAAACGCACTCACTAATGATAAATGTGACGAAGCCTCTTGCAACACGCGCGAAACCTGCACAAATTGCAAACCCAAAATAATCAACAAGCCCGCTATGAAAATATGATTTCTGTGTGTGCGAAGCAGACTCACCAGATCTTTCATTGCTTTTTAACCACTTTCTTCTTAAATTTACGGGGATGGAAAAAACCTTAAAGCAGTCGTCGGCGCAATGGCAAGATTTTCTTGATCGCAAAACTGATCCTTACGCCTTGGCTAAATACGAAATTTTGCTCGATTGGTTGGGGCCCGTTGAAAACGCAAATACTTTGGTGGTGGGTTCAGGCAGTGGCGAATTGGCCGCTCTACTCGCCCAGCGCGGGGCCAAGGTAATGGCCGTCGACATCGATGAAGCATCAGTCAATCTCACCAAACAAACCGCGCGAGATATGCGGGTGAACTTACAGACTCTGTGCGCCCGTCTAGAAGATCTATCCACACCCAATGTTTACGATTTAGTTTTAGCCACAGATGTTATTGAGCACATAGAAAACGACGCCTCCGCCTGTCAGCAATTGTGGGCTTTAACGAAAGGCTCGGGTCGAGTGGTCGTGACTGTCCCGGCTCTGCAATGGTTGTTTGGTTATCATGATGAAGTGCTCGGCCATTTTCGCCGCTATTCGAAAACACAATTGCAACAGATTGTTCAATCATCAGGTTTTGAATTAATGAAATCGCGATATTTTGGGATAAGTTTAATTCCAGTGGCGTGGTTAATTTCTAAAATTTTGCGAAAGCCCTACCCTGTTCGCCAAACCGGTGAGCAACTA
>JAYUVI010000435.1:0-2789 GCA_043754135.1 Bdellovibrionales bacterium
ATTTGTCGAGAATTTAATGGAGCGTGTAAAGGAATAGACGTAACAAGAATTTTTTAAACGAAACAAAATATCACCTAATATGGCGCAACCACAAGACCGCCATTTTCGCGACTCCGCAGCCTAGACATATTGACGGAAAGACATTCTAAGGTACCTTCGCCAACCAAGAATCCGATATTACCGACGATATGTTTTCAGATGTATCAATAGCCCGCACATTGAAGAAATACGTATTGCCATTGGTGAGTGAGAGACCTGTTTCGTTAGTCGTGAGGGCACCTCCCACCGACTGCCAGCCCGCAATGTTCGTTAAGCCAGACGCTGTACCGATGGAAAACTCATAGCGCATAACATCGCCGGAGGAGCTCGCCGGCCATGTAATAGCAGGCGTAGCCGTTAACGATGCAAACTTTGCCGGTACGGTGATCGAAGCCGGTGCCGCGGGTGCGACAGTCTCAATCGGCGTCGGGTTGACATGACCAAACACTTTGACTTCCCACGAGCCCAAACTGCCCGCATCATCGTCTTCAACATCAATCAACTTCAACTGCCAATTGCCTCGCGACGATTCGCCATAAAAAGCATTACTTAACATCACCGCATTCACAAAATCAGAATCCACTAAAATGCTATCGAAATTCGCTAAAATACTTTTCGTACCCGAAGGTGACGTGAGCTCTACAGACAAATCTGAGGGGAAGACATGAGTTACATTCAATTTTACTTGCACGGCTTCAACTATCAAATTGTGGCGAACATTAAGAGCCGATACTGCTCCCGTTGCCGATGAATCAGGAATAGTGAGGTTCACTGCCCCTGATTTGTAATACCAAGCTTTATCGAAGGGCGAAGACGTCTCGACGAACGTAGGCAGTGCCGTTGTATAGTCGCGCGCGGCCTCGGTAGCCCCCTGAGCATCGACACGGCCAAAGCCATACCAATTGTGAAACGGAATTCCTGCCGCATTGGTCACCCAACCTTGTTGGTACACGACGCTCGAAACGTTGGGGCTGTAAAACGGGTGTTTGGTGTCGCCGGCTTTTGAATTCACTTTTGTCGCAGTCGTCGCGAGAATATGTTTCACATCACGCCATTTGAGATTCGGGTTGGCTTCAAGCATGAGTGCAATCACTCCGCTAGTCACTGGAGTTGCCGATGACGTGCCATTCATCGTGCTAGTGTATTTGCAATCAGCGTTGCCGCTGCCACCGCGTTCAAAACTATTTTCATTGGCTCTGGTTTGCGAAAATCCACGCATACAACCTGTCATGTCGCTCGTGAGCATAGCCGGTGATGAAATACCAAATTCACCACCTGGGGCCGAGACCCAAAGATTCGCGCCTGGAGAACTGTAACTGGCGCGCACGCCTTGCGCATTCACGGCCCCCACTACAATGGTGTAAGGAGTAGTCAAGTTGCCATCGAAGTTTGAATTACCGAAATATTTTTTAGAGCCACGTGCGATGACTACACAATCACTCAAGTCGCCAACAAAATCATTGCCCGAAGCTTGCACATACAGAGCGCCTAAGCCATTGCGCAAAGTGGTCACTCCTGATTTTAGCTGATCACCGTAGCTGGCGGGTATGTCACTCACCGAGCATTGCGAGAAACCATAACTGTAATTGAAAATATCAAAAGCGCCCGAAGCTTGATGCAAAATTAAAGCGAGCGATTGCGCCGAACCGACAAAATAAAAACCGGCAAACTTAGCATTGGGCGCGACGCCGCGACTACCCTTGCTGTTCCAACCTTTAGCGGCGACTAAACCGGTGACAGCCGTACCATGGCCCTCACTGCCACTCGCTGGCGTCGGGTTGCCAATATAAGGGGAAGCGAGATCATAATTGCGTGAAGCCCCGGGTATTACATTATCTGCCAAATCTTCATGGGCAATTTCGACACCCGAATCAGAAACGGCAATTTTAATTCCCGTGCCAGTGTAACCCAGAGCGAGAGCGCCAAGGAGCCCGATGTCTTCTCCATCGCTGCCCGTGCTGGTTGAAAAAGTTTTTTGACCGACATTATTGAGGTGCCACGCAAATTGCGCCAATGGGTCACCCGTGACCGTGATATCAAACGGGCCGATAATTTCAGTGTTGGTGCCGTCGTAAATGTGAATCTCTACATTTTGCACGACACCTGGGGCATCGGGAGTACCAAATATTTTAGTTGCGGTTTGATCGAGATATAACCAACTCGGTCTGTTGTTGATAAAAAAAGTACTGCCCGCGACTGTGGGCGTGAAATCAAATTGAAATGGTCGAGCTTCATCGGCCACTTTATCGGCAGTCGGAGTACTCGCACAAAAACCAGGGTTACATGGCGGGGCTTTTTCACGTTCAGCGTCTGAGAAGTTGGCGCCGCCACCCCCAGCCTCAAAGCCTGATGAGCCAAAACAACCGGTCAACCACGCCACGACGATCAGCGAAAGTGTGAGCTTACGCGACTGCAAATTGAAAGGCATCATCGCGCCTTCAATCTATTAAAAATCACGCTCAGTTCGGCACTTTCAACTTCAGGCATCTGATTTAAATATTTCGTCAATTCAATAAGATTTTCAGGTGAATTTTTCGGGGCCAATATCGCACGGTCGATATTTTTAAATTCGCCGACGATTCGCAAACTGTGTTTTTCGGCAAAACGTGCAAGGCTTTCAGGGTAATCGCGAAATTTCACTGCGATATCGCCATTCACTAAACCTAAAACAGGGCTTTGCTTACGACGAACCACAGGTAGATCGCCGCCACTCCGAAATTCTGTGAGTGAAGCTCGCGAACCAGTGTTAG
>JAYUVI010000436.1:0-3753 GCA_043754135.1 Bdellovibrionales bacterium
GCGCCCGCCGTGAGATTTACGTAAAGCTTTTTACAGCGGCGATGTTAGATCGCATGAATCGATTGTCTGCCATTACTGGTTCAATAGCTCAGCTCACACAGCAGAATGAAATTTTAAGCGAAGCTCTAAAATACGTACAATCCATCGGACGGGTTCTCAGTCGCGACCTTACCGATATGCTATTAACTTTTAACGACACCGCTACAGAAAAACAGGTGCGCGAATTTATAAAAATCACTCGTCAATTTGATCAGCCTGAGCCGATCGGGCCGGCCGCACAAGGGATATTGCAAACTATCGACCAGAATAATTTTCTCATTCGTATGAATTTAGCGCATGCACGAGAAGCGTATAATAAGCAAGCACCGCCTTATACTGGCTCAACAGCTAAAACCACTGAGCCTTTAGTTGGAATGCGCGCATGGCAAATTGATTTTAATGGACGAGATATTGTGAACGCCGAGGCTATGACCGCCGGTCAGTCACCTGAGATCGCTCATGAAACATTGAGGCAGTTGTTAAGTGCCGAATTTAAAAAACGCTACCCCGATGCCGGCATTGAACTCTCAGTGACTGACCCCACTCGCTTCGAATTGTCGCGAGTGACGTTCACCCTAAACGCACCCGTCGAAGTGCTCAGAGATTTAATTCGTCGAATAGAGCTAGACGAAGAATTTTACCGTAATTTTTCTCGTTATGGTTATGCTATTTAAATTAGATCAGAAGCTGTCTTAATAAATTTAATAGCTAAAATTATATTTGTTTGTCTTTTTTAGTCGGTAGACAAGGGGGCGCTTGGGCAAGCACTGCTGTAGTAATATAGTTTACTCTCTACTGCTGTAAGCTCGTTTTAAACCTTTGGTGTCAATTCAGTTAGTGCTTCTTTAAGACCTTTTAGTGAAGCAGATTCACATCGCAACTCTTCGGCTTGGGCTGAGAACGCGAAAAAAGTGGCTATTAGTAAAACAGGAATATTGGTCACAACGACTCCTCGATTATTTTTAAACAACTCTGCGAATATAACAAAATAGAAAAATTACAACCACTGTTAAGATTCTAACAGGGGTGGCGCTTGCGATAACTTATCAAAAACACGTCAAATTTTTATTTTCAATAATATCTAAGCGTTCCCGAAATTACTTCACGAACGTCAGAATCATTACAGGCGAAAACTGTTTTAACTGGTGCTACGACAGCTCATAACAAATTTGTTTTGAGGAGATCTGGTATGAAGCACACTCTTAAATTGATGATGGTGGTATTAACTCTGACTGCGGTAAGAGCTTTAGCTCACGCGCCACCTGTTTGCGAAACTGCGCCGACGTCGGTAGCAGGCGCTGCAACGACTGCCGCTACTGTAACTGCGGTAGCCCCTGTTGAAAAAGACGCGATCACTGTACGTTTCGAAGCTGCATTAGCTGCGACAAAAAGCGAAGCAGTAAAACCCCAAGCGGCTGTTGCAGCAACAGATGAAAAATTAAATGAAGCGCAACTTTTTGCTGCTCACTCGATGATGACTTACTACTATGGTTTAAACGCGCTTCGTGCCCGCGCCAAACAACCCCAAGACTTTTTACTTAAACCTGAGAACGTCACCTTTGGTGAGGCTGATTACGTAGGGGCTGATGGTGAAAAAGAACCTACTCTTGCTTTAGCTGCTGAAGTGAAAAGCTACCTGCCTGACGTTAAAGATTCCATGCTCTGTAATGCCCTAACAAAGTACATCGACGGCGGTCACAGACTTGAGACAGTCATCACATGGGTAGCAAATGGCGCCGCTAGCACGTTCACATTGCGCTCATTCACAGTTAACAAACCAAGTTTCGATATCAACGGCGATGGTCAATTGGATAGAATGTTTTCTAAGCCTGAATTTAAATATTAATCTTAAAACGCCCTAGCCCGCGTGGCTAATTTTAAACCACGCGCGACGTCTCTTTGACCACTCAATTGGCCCTAAGCCACCCGGCGGTCGCCTGCAATTTGGTGAATATGTTCCGCAAATTGTGGGTAGTGCTCGGTCACATGCGAGAAATCCTCGCGCGACAAGCGATAAACATCGCAATAAGTAGTCGCTACAGCCGTTGCACTGCGGGGCTGATCTGATAGCAGCGCCATTTCACCGAAAAATGCGCCCTCACCAAGGCTGACAATTTTTTCGCCATTACGGCCGAGAATATCAATTGTCCCGCTATGAATAATATAAAGCGCATCGCCCACTTCATCGACACGAAAAATACGCTCTCCCGGCACAAATATGCGCGGCTCAAGTTTATTCATTAACTCTTCAAGTAAGTCTTGGCTCGCACCTTTTAAAAACGAGACCTTTTCGATAATCGAGCGGTGAATGAAAAAGTACAACTCCGACTGAATTTTTGCCGGCAAACCCTCGAGCAAAGATTGATCTTGGTAGCCTTTTTTCTTCTCCCAAATGTAATGATAATACGAGCGGATTTTTGAGCGTAGGTGATCGGGTATGTGATAAGTGTGCATAAAGGTGTCGACGCGGTCGAGATTATCCATATGGTGTTCACGGGCGGCATCTGACCGCGCGAGCAGACTCGCCACGTTACTCAGAATGTACCCAAAAACTGCAACGCCCATCACTTGCACTCCGCAAGCGTATGCCATCTGCGGGATCGTCTTCGCCGAAATATCGCCGTAACCAACAGTGGTAAGCGTGGTGAACGACCAGTAAACGGCTTTCGCATATTCAAGAACTTTATCGGCGTCGATACCGGCTGTACCACTCCCCAAGGCGATCCAGCCACAAGCCGTTAAATGCACTAGCAACGGTAAACCCATCAAGACTGGCACCAGTCGATAGGTCATAGGTTTTAACGAATCAAAACTGTCGAGAAAAGGTTTGATCTGGCGAATATGACGCACAATAAACAGATTTAAAAATAAAAATGACTCGGCCACAGGTGCAGAAAATGAATAGGCAATAAGCGAAAGCGGCAACATGCAAATGGTGTCGAGAATAAGTCCGACATCGTTCCAATCCCGCCAATTCTTGTATGATTTGAAATCTTGCGCGAAATATTCACAGATATTAATGAAAGCGATCAGTGAAATTAAAAAACCAAAACCAATTTCAACTGATCTCACTGGCACGTAACCGATCAAACGGAGCGGCAACCAAAAGCCAACCAAAAAGGCACCGACAATTGAACAAATACGAAAATGCTGCTTGAATTTCACGCTTACCATTCGGCCTTTTAAGCGCAAAATTTTAAAAGAAAATTAAAAATTCGATCTGGGCGGCACTCGACTAAAGCGCAGTCATGAACGTAATTAAGCGTCTTCGAGCGGCTCAGTTTTAGAGCGCAATTGTTTGATATCGACAGGCATACGGCGCTCAAACGGCGCTTGGCGTACCGGGCAGTTTTGATAATCGCACACTGAACAATACCGTCGCTTACAGGGGTCCAAGTGAAAGTTGGCCTCGCCGCCATATTCATAAGTGCGAATCACATTGGCTTCAAATTTATGTAAACGCTGGTGAGCCTCATCGATGGTCCAGAATTCAGGCACCACCATATGCGCATCGATATGGTGAAACCAGCCCGCACGAATAACCTTGGTATGGTGAATTTGTATCACGCCATCGCCGGCAAACTGCTCAAAAATCTCGGCAAGACGCTTAAGAATCTTTAAATCTTCAGCGTCGAGTAACCCCACAACCGAGTGGCGGACCAATCGCACACCCGAAAAAGCCATGTACACACCGAGCAACCCGGCGACGACACG
>JAYUVI010000437.1:0-6185 GCA_043754135.1 Bdellovibrionales bacterium
AGATAAATAGCACCAATAACGTGAAATCAATCGCATAAGGCACGATGGCCCATTTCTTCAATTGTGGTGCTGCTTGCATCAATCGGCGGCCGCGAAATATAAAGCCAAAGCCGTTAAAAAATCGGTGAATCATTTGGTGATTTTCTTATCGTGCATTTTTTTCTTTGGCGCCTGCTTTTTCTTATGCTCAACTGATCGCTTTTTTTCGGCATCACGCTTTTGCCGCTCCATTGCTTGTTGTTCGAGAATGGGGTTCGGATTCAGCACCTGACCGGGACGCTTAATGGCGGTAGCCTCCTTGGCTTCAGCTGTAAGTTCAGTACCGACAGTATTCACCGCTAAATAATTGCGCATTTTTGTTTCTTCTTTTTTTAAAGACTGCAAAAGCTGCTTAATTCCTTTTCTTTCGTTGGGCTCTGGTATGCGTTCCGCATAAAGTGCACTGATTGATTTTAAGCCTTCTTGCACAACACGCGCACGCTCGGCATGTTGCTCACGCAGTGCCATAACTTCGTTTCCGCCCTCCACGGGCGTCACCGGCACGCGATCCAGGTAGGCCCATACATTTGTATAAATCTGCTCAATTTGATCAGTCGCTTGTGTCGACCATGGCGCTGCATCAAGCTCAACAGCTCGATACAAATAGCGCTGCAATGACTTTACGGTGGCGAAGTATTCATCGATCGGCATAGTTTGAATATTAATTTGAGCGATATTGCCCATAAGAAAGAGTGTCATGCCCATGGCTTGAGTTTTTTCTTGCGGGTTACGATAGCTGGTCTCAACTTGTATAAGACCGCGCTCAGCTAAACGAAAAAACTTTTCTGCGTCTTTAATATTGCCAATACGTGCGTAGGCGGCGGCTAACTTCGCGGGCACCTCGGCTTTCACAACTTCGACAGGTAAATTAAACTGACCCCTCATGACTTCGATAAGTGTGGTGATGGACTTACTATCATCGCCTAAGCAGGTGTAGACATCGCCCATGCGTAAAAGCGCGCGACCACGTAAACTAGGGGCGTCTTGTGCGGCCATACGAATCGCTTTGCGTATGCGTTCACCGGCGACATCGCAATTCATTGCCGCTAAGTGAGCCAGGCCCGAGTTATAAATAATTAATAGATCGAGCTGACTGGTGGGCTGATCCACAATCAAGCGATCAAAAACTTCAGCAGCTTCGGTAAATTGATTCTGATCGAGCAGTTGATTGCCGCGTTCAAATTCTTTAAGCGTCTGGCTCTGGCTAAGCGCCCCGGATGAACCACCTTTATTCTTTTCAAAAAGACCACACCCACTAAGAAAAATGACTACGCTGAAAAGCTTTATCCACTTCATTGGCGACCACCCCTAATCCATCAATACCGTATACATCTTGATTCAATTCGGGGATTTGCACAATGGGTAGTTGCGCGCTCCATTTGTCAGCGAAAGCTTTAAAAGTATTTTTGCGCTCAGCATGATACTGCCGCCACAAGCTGTGCAACCCGGCCACCATCGGTGTCTCACCATCGCTGGCAGATTCTTCAACAAACCAGAGCGGGAAGGCCCTATTCACTATGGTTGCCACTAAGCGGTACTGCCTCTCCCGCAAATAATCGTGCAAATACTCGGCCTCTTTTATTTTAGCGATGTCTAAACCTGTCACTAGTAAAAACCCAGTGGATGGCGCCCCGAGAATTTCTTGAACTTTTTGTGTGCGCTCCGCAATTTTGTGCTGCACGGCCTTTACGCTCAAGAAAAAGTCGTTGAGCTCAGCCATGAATACGCTGCCAGTAATCATCTCGAGCGCTTTGAGAACCGTCTGAGTACCGCGCGAAATAAGTTTGCGCACCACACCTACATTGTCACTCTCATTCATAAACCACCGGACAATGCTCTCTTGAAAAAGCGCATTGATCTTCGCTGGGGCTTCGAGAAAATCGACGGCATGTTTAGCCGGTGGAGTATCAAGAATAACGAGATCGTATTTCTGCTCACTCACCATTTTCGATAACTGTAACAGCGAAGTGAATTCTTGCGAGCCACTCAGTGTGGTCGAAAGTTGCTGATAGAGACGGTTTTTTAGTAACCGCTCAGCCATTTCGGGGTGCGCGGTTGAACTCACAATGAAATCTGTGAAAATAGCTTCAACGTTAAGAATAGCGGCGTGTAACTCGCCTTTAAAATTTTGCCCGGGCACAAGTATGTCCTGCTGTGAATCGGAGGTCAGACCCAGGGCCTCGCGCAAGCGTTTCGATGGGTCAATGGTCATGACCAGCACCTTTAAACCCAAACGTGCCGCCAACACGCCGAGCCCAGCGGAAGTCGTGGTTTTGCCGACGCCGCCACTCCCCACACAAATCAATACACGATGTGATCGCAGAATATTTTCAATCATTGAGTTTGGCCTCAATGGTGTTGATCACTAATCGAGTGTCAGATGAAAGCACCATTGGTAACGTTTTCACACGACCGACAAGTCGAATCAAATTCACCATCTGATTTTTCTGCCGTTGCAAAAGTTCAGCAAGGTAGGTCGCGAAACTATTGAGTGTGGCGTTGGCGCTCGACAATGCCGTCATCTCACTCTCGTCAAGCTGAGGGTCGTAGTAGCGATTACATAAAATTTTAGCTTTTTGCCCGAGAGTTTTTTGTATATCTTGCGCGAGTTCAGCCGCTTCACTCACCGGCAATTCTTCAGGCAATGTCACAACCCAATACTCGCAGAGATCGGGCCGTCGTAAAACCTTGTGGATCTGCCGGCTTTGCTCGCCCATAGGGCCACCTTCAATAAGCTCGGCCATGCCGATTGGGGCTTTCACTAACGCCATAAAATGGCCCGTAGCAAAAGCATCGACTACAATCACATCGTATTTTAATGGCGGACCCCAACTACGAATGCCACTCGTAACCTTGCCTAAAATCGCCAATTCTTTGAGAGCTGGGGCCGCCCGCACAAAAGCTCGCATCACCCGATTATCGAAAAAAAGTTGGACGATTTTTTCAATTTTTACCAGATGCAAAATGTATTCGCGCAGACAATCTTCGCCCCGCCACAACGACACCGATAAACGGGGTAAAACTTCTGTTGGTCCATAGTTTATAGGGAGTTGGTAGACGTGGGTGTAATGACTTTGGTCACCGAGCTCCACCAGAAGCGTTTTTAACCCCGAATGAGCCTCTCTCTGTGCAAGTGCCGCCGCCACAATAGACTTACCGACTCCCCCTTTGCCACTCACCATGTAGATTTTTTGTTTTTCGTTGGGGAATGCCACGCTATTCACTTGCCTTAAGCTTATCGCTTTTCTATAAGGTTCTGCTTTCACAAGGAGAATTGATGAAAACCTCTCTTGAAAAAACACAGGGTTTGGGCCGTAAATTGTCTATCGAAGTCCCGGCGGATTTGGTCTCTTCGAGCTTTAACCGAGCTTACAAAGGAATCCAAAAAAACGCCAATATAAAAGGGTTTAGAAAAGGTAAAGCACCGATCAGCATGATTAAAAGCTTGTATGCTGACACCGTAAAACGCGATGTTATTGAAGATCTTATCTCGATGGCGTACCGCAATGCTTTAAGCGAACATTCGCTAAACCCAATCTCCGAACCCGCTGTGAATTTTGATAAGTTGAACGAGACCGATCCTTTCAATTTCACTGCTGAGTTTGAAATTCGCCCTGACGTGAAATTGAAGACTGAGAGCCTCAAAGTTGAAAAAGAAAAAATCGATGTGGGCACCGAAAAAGTCGATTCGATTTTAACACAAATTCGTGAGAGCAAGTCGAACCTTATCCCCGTATTTGAAGAGCGCGCCTGCAAAGAGGGCGATATCGTAGAAATAGATTTTGTAGGTACGGTGAATGGCCAACCACTTGAGGGTGGATCGATGAACGGTCACAAATTAAACTTAGGTTCAAATTCGTTTATCCCCGGCTTTGAAGAAGGCGTCGCGGGCATGAGCGCGGGCCAGACAAAAACACTCGAATTGAAATTCCCTGACGATTACAACCACGCAGAAATCGCCGGCAAGCCGGTTTCCTTCGTGGTAACTTTGAAAGCGATTTTGAAAAAAGATCTGCCAGCGTTGACGGATGACTTCGTCAAAACTTTAGGTGGTTACAACACCATTGATGATTTGCGCAAAGCGATCCTTGAAGATGTGACAGAACAAGAATCAAAACGCGTTCAAGACGATTTGAAAAATCGCCTGTTGAAAGCTTTGGTTGAGGCTAACCCGGTTGAAGTACCTATGACATTGTTGCAAAAGCAAAAAGAGTTTTTAATCGCCGATACACAAAAGCGCATGAAACAGCAGGGTATGGACGACAACCAATACAACGATTACAAAAGCAAATGGGACAAAGATTTCGAAGAGACAGCTTCATTTATGATTCAAACGAGCTTTCTAATTGAGACTTTGGCTGATGAGAAAAAGCTCACCGCCTCTAAAAAAGATTTTGAGGAACGTCTAGAAAAATATTCGCGCTCGGCCGGCCTTGAACTCGGTAAACTCAAAGAATTTTACACGAAAAATGCCGATCGTCGTCACCAGATGCAATATCAAATCACGGAAGAAAAAGTGGTCGATTACCTTTTGCAAAAAGCCGACATCAAAGAAGTTGCACGCGAGAAGTTAGAGAAAAAATAGTCGCTTTTAAAGTTGGGCGGGTTATATGGCTTTTCCGTACCTGCAAGATGCTGTTCTTTATTATTTTGGTTTAGCCTTACCGCTGCCTATCCCAACATTCGGCCTGATGGTACTGGCGGGAATGTTCACGGGGCTTGCGGTTTTTCGTCACGATTTAACACGCACTGAGCCCCGGCTTCGCCCGCTCATTCAAGATTTTGCCTTTACTGTGATTATGTCGGGAGTTCTAGGCGCGCGGCTTTTTCATATACTTGAATACCCCGCCGAATTTCTCGCCGACCCAATGGGCATGATTTTCTCCCGTGGCGGCTTTACGATTATTGGCGGTTTAATAGCCGGCACTGTGGCTGGCGTATGGTTTGTGCGTAAGCGCGGTTTTGCGGTTTTGCCCGCAGCTGATTCGGCGGCGCCGGCTATGATGTTAGGTTACGGCGTAGGTCGTTTAGGCTGCCAGTTTTCAGGCGATGGTGATTGGGGGATCGCGGCGAACATGAGCTTGAAACCTGGCTGGTTACCCGATTGGTTATGGGCCCAACAGTATCACGGCAATATTGCGGAGCAGTTGATACCCGCGCCAGGTGTTTACCCTACGCCGCTTTATGAAGTGGTCGCATGTTTGCTGCTTTTTTTCGTTCTATGGGTCGTACGCCGACATCGTTATGCGCCCGGTTGGTTATTCGCCGTTTACATGCTTCTTAGTGGAGTTGAAAGATGGCTCATTGAGCAGATTCGCGTGAACTCGCGCTACCACCTTTTTGGTTTGAGTTTCACTCAGGCTGAGGCTTTTTCGATTTGTTTTATCGTTGTCGGGCTATATGGAATGTACTATTTCGCTAAGTCGAAATTAGTCAAATCCCTTTAAAATACTCCTATTTACTTGCGTAGTACGTTGTGGTACAATTAGCAATGCACTTTGAATGGGATCAAAATAAAGAAAAGATAAACGTCAAAAAGCACAAAATCTCATTCGGCGATGCAAAAGAGGCACTGACTTGCGGCCTCGTGGTTGTCCTAAAAGAAGATTATAACCACGGTGAGCAGAGGTTCGTTTTTTTAGGCATGTGTAAAAAACTAAATGTGCTAGTTGTTGTCATTGCTTATCCGGAAGAGGAAGTAACGCGAATCATATCTGCAAGGAAGGCCAACAAAAAAGAGAGGTTATTTTATGAAGCGCAACTATGATTTCTCAAAAGGGACTGTTATAAAAGGGCCCATCAAATCAAGATCTCAGGTCCAAGAAGCCGTTAGGGACCAGCAAAAAACTTTGACCTCTATCCGTTTGGACAAGGACATTGTCGAAGCAGCTAAAGAAAAAGCGCAGGAAGAAGGCGTCGGGTATCTAACGTGGCTCAATAAAAAACTGCGTGATGCAGTTTTGAACGAGACTAGTGTTAACGATGAGTTCAGAAAACGGCTTAAGAAGTTAGAAAAAGCTGTCTTCAAAAAGAAAGCAATTTAGGGCAAATATAAACAGCTCAGAGAGTTTTTAAAGAGTACATTTTTCTTGGTCAACACAAGCGCAACTAATTCATAAAAAAATCCTGCTTCATATCGTTTCCCA
>JAYUVI010000438.1:0-3209 GCA_043754135.1 Bdellovibrionales bacterium
CGCTGCGAAGGCGGTAAACTTTTCGATTCGAAAGCGGTCTCTGCAATAAATTAATTTACTGTTAGCTGTCGGAATTGTTGATCGCCTTTGCGTTTCAAATAATACCGATTGAAATTGAAATTTTTTTTATTTTTAGTAAAAGTTTTTTGAGGGCCATAACATGAAATCAATCTACGAATTCTTAGATTACAAAGCCTATATAAATGTAACTCTTGCGCAGCGGGGCCCTGGTGTGCGCACTCGATTAGCTAACGCCGCGAGTTGCCAGTCGGGTTACGTCACACATGTATTGCGAGGGGGCGCGCATTTTAGTCTCGAGCAGACACAAGCTGTGGCTGATTTTTTAGGGCTTAATGAAGAACAAGCTTCATATTTAATTCTTTTGGTATCGTACGAACGCGCAGGCACGGTCAAACTTAAAAAACATTTTAAAAATGAAATTGATTCGGCACGCTCTCACCAGACGGTTTTAAAAAACCGTTTGAAAGTGACCGACACCCTTTCAGAAGAAGACAAAATGATTTTTTACTCAAGCTGGCACTATGGAGCCATTCATGTCTCTGTTTCGGTGCCTGGTCTTGAGACCGAAGTGGGTTTAAGTGAGCGGTATCATATACCGCTAGCTCGTGTTAACGAAGTCGTGGCGTTTCTTGAGCGCACCAATTTGATTGAAAGAAAAAATAATAAGTTAAAAATTCGCACACCCCAAATTTTTATCAATAGCCAATCCGCGCTCATTAGTAAATTTCACACAAACTGGCGTATGCGCGCCATTGATTCATTAGATCGTTACACTGAAAAAGATTTGCATTTTTCATCAGTGATCACCTGCTCACGTGATGATGCTTTAAAAATTCGTGAAATTCTTGTAGCCGCAATCGAAGAGATTCGCCCGGTGGTGCGGGCGTCAAAAGACGAATCTTGTTATTCGTACGCAATCGACCTATTTGAGGTTTGAGTCAGACACTGCGATTTTATTTCTCGTAAATTCAATCGGTTTTTTAAACTCATCAAATTCCCCAATGACAAGGGTTGCATATACGCAACCCTTATTCGGTAATAACTGCGCGACTAGCTCGCCCGCGAAGGAGCCGTCACACCCAAAGCAAAACGCTGAAACGCTGTATGTAGCGCGAACAACACGCCTGTTGAGACTACGGTTGAAATCAATGTGCGATCAAAAAACGGCAAAGCCATAATATAGCACTCTTTCAAACCTTCTAATGTCTGCGGGTAAATCGGCGTGAAAAACCAAACGCCCAAATTGCTGTAGATAAAAAATGCCGCCGACACGCCGACCGCGCCTACCGCCAAAGTCACCGGCTTGCGATTATTAATCTGCGTGCCCACCGCAATGGCAAAAAGATAACCCAAGTAAACAAAAGAAATGCCGTCATAAAAACCGCCGACGTCGTAAAAACCAATTACTAAATCACTGGCCAAAATCGCGAGAAGCGGAAAAATCACCGCAAAACGCTTATTGGTAAAAGATGCACCAGCAAAAAAGGTCATGGCGAGTACCGGCGAATAATTCGCCGAATGGGTCATAAACCGGGTCACCACGGCCAGTAAAACTAGAGCTATCACAGCAGCTAAATCAAGTCGTCGTTGATATTGGTTCATGGTTTTCTCTCCGCGGTTGAATGACATACAGAAAGGTTTAAGCTAAATTTATGAGCGTGTCAAAATCGTGGGTCGCGAAAAATACCAAAAAAATATGGGGATTGCCGACATGAAACATAAACTCGTACTTGTCCGCCACGGCGAAAGCACTTGGAACAAAGAAAACCGCTTCACAGGTTGGACAGATGTCGATTTAAGCCCGAAAGGCCTTGAAGAAGCCGCCTCAGCTGCCCAATTACTCAAAGATGCAGGTTTTGAATTCGATCATGTTTTCACATCAGTACTCAAAAGGGCCATTCGCACCATGTGGATTATTCTCGATCGCACCGAGCAAATGTGGCTGCCCGTCACCCGCGCCTGGCAATTGAATGAGCGTCACTATGGCGCTTTGCAAGGTTTGAATAAAGCCGAAACCGCCGCCCAATATGGCGAGAAGCAAGTTTTCATTTGGCGTCGCAGTTACGACATACCCCCCGACAAGTTGAAGAAGTCAGATCCCCGGCACCCGAGTCACGATCGTCGCTACGCGGGTATGAAAAAAATCGATCTGCCCGAAACTGAAGCACTAAAACATTGCTATGCCCGAGTTGTGCCTTATTTTAAAAAGAACATCGTGCCGATGATGAAGAAAAATCAACGCGTGGTGATCGTGGCCCACGGTAATTCGTTACGCGCTTTAATCAAATACTTAGATAAAATACCTGACGACAAAATCGCCGAGCTCAATATACCGACGGGGATCCCGCTCGTGTATGAACTCGATAAGAACTTTAAACCGGTAAAAAATTATTATTTAGGCGATGCGAATGCAGCAAAAGCTGCGGCGGCCGCGGTGGCCGCCCAGGCTAAAAAGAAAAGTTAACTAGTTCGAGCTAGTTTTGGCTTTCACGTCGTGCAAGCGTGAAGCCACCTCAGCATCACAAACTTCGAGTTTTTCTTGGTACTCGTCTTCGCGCTTTTGCAAAACACCACGGTAGTTTTTAAAGCGCTTAATGCGGTCTTTTAAAAACTCTTCCGACACGCCGACGATTTTGTCTTTTTCATCTATACCAATTTCAAAATCATCTTCTTTGTCAGTGATACGGTCTATCGGCTCAGTCCAAGTGAGTTTGCCATCGCCACCTAACTCGCGGCTATTCCCTTTCACTTTGCAAGCTTTAAGCGTGCCGTAAAGGCCTTGAGAGTTATACTTGCGGCTGCCGTAAACGCGATCTTCAAGACTGTAAACTTCATTTTGCAAACGACGAAGCTCTTCGTTCATTTCGACTTTCTTTTGCACAATTAAATTGCCGTCTTTCACGCCCAGTTTTTCTTCACCAGACAGCGACTGCGAGCGCTCCATTTCAGTTTTAATTTTTTCAGCTTTGTGTGGGTTGTGCGAACACGCAACAAGCCCTAAAGCAGCCATTACCAACGCGAAACCAAATCCTGTACCTTTAGTCTTCATAAGACCCTCCAATTTGTAAGTTTCTCAAGTATGATCGCTCGCCGCTCGAGCGACAACCGCCTCGTCAATATGTGTGTTTCAGATTACAACGCATAACGTTAATCCTAGGGTTTTCACGAGGTTCACGCGTCTAGGCTTT
>JAYUVI010000439.1:0-4982 GCA_043754135.1 Bdellovibrionales bacterium
GCGGCAAGGTGAAAAATCAACGGCGAACATTTTAGAAAGCATCGAGACCAGCAAGAAGGTGAACCTAGGTCGATTTATCTACGCACTCGGTTTTCGATATGTAGGTGAGCAGACAGCGAAAATTTTAGCTCAACATTTTAAGTCTATTGAGAATTTACAAGCCGCTAGCGAAGAAGAACTATGCAGTGTCGAGGGCGTGGGTGAGAAAATTGCGCAATCACTGTTCGCTGAACTTAAAAAAAGTTCGACGAAAAAAGAAATTGATCGCCTAGTCAAAAGTGGGGTGCAGATTCAAAACCCTGCGACGAAGTCAGTTTCGAAATCTGGTGTTCTTGATAGCCTAAATATTGTGGTAACAGGCACTTTGCCGATGGCCCGAGATGAAGTGAAAAATCTAATTGAAGAACATGGTGGTAAATCGGCTTCATCTGTAAGTAAAAAAACAAGTTATGTCTTAGCGGGAGAAGAAGCCGGGTCTAAATTAGAAAAAGCGCGTGAACTGGATGTCCCGATCTTAACTTGGGACGAATTCACCGCGCTTTTAAAACGCTGATCAATTGAATTTTAAAAATTAAAGATGATCGACAACGATATCGCGGGCCATTACGGTTTTACGTCCGTCTGCTTTTGCGCCTTCTACGCCGCGTTTGCAAAGTTGCTCAACGGCTTTACTTAAAACATCGATTGTTTCTGCAGAAGTATTGCAACCGCCAGATTCTTTTATAAACTTTTTTACTTTACTAGTAACGACAAGTACGTCAGCCATGGTTCCTCCATTAATAAGACGCAAGTAAACCGAGTATCATATAGATTCTTTGGGAGTCCAATAGAAACAAAATGGTAGGGCCGCATTGCATTATGTACCAACATCCAAAACAGCCGTTTTTTGCTTCTCACCTTGAGAGAACACGTCTGTGACCTCGCCATTGCGAATTTGTTTCACACTGGCTTCACGATTTTCCTTAGTGGCGGGTGAAATCCAAACGAACGTTTTTTGCCCAATCGGTTTCTCACACTCGACATCGAGAAACGCCGGGGACCACGTGCCACTATTCAAATGCTCAATGGCGCCGATCATTTCGTGCCGCACATGATGAGTATGACCATACACGATCCGTGAAACTTTAGTTATCAAGCCCGCCATGCTTAAAATATGCTCCTGAGGTTCTTTGTATTCATGAACTTCAGATTTAACCGAGCGCGAATAAAACAAAAAGAACGGCACGAAAAGTAGAAAACAAAGCAAAACCCAGCTCACAGAAATATCGAAAATTTTGTCGATCTGTAAAAACAGAATGTAAAACACACCTAGAACAGCCAAAAGCAAAAAGGCGCGGTCGAGCCAAAGCTCTTTCATCACGATAATGGGGTAGCTAGCAGCTGGCGCTACAAATAGTTCTTTTAATTCGCGCACCATACGTGGGGTTGCATTCGCCTTTTGCGCAATTTTTTCGACACGGTCCTCGATACTTAATGGGTCAGTCAGCGTCGGGCGCAAACGATCAAAAAATGATTGTACCAATGTGACCACCGAACCCCAAAGCCAAGTGACGATCAAAAAAGGTTGCGCGCGACTTATGTACTTAAAGAAAAACACCACGTACTGCTTGGGTGTCATAATGTAATTTGAGTCGAGATGAGGGTTAAAAAAACCCATTCCGTTAATCAGATAGCGTGTGGCCAAATTGCCAAATGGCACACGAATTTCGACGCGGTTGAAAATCTGCACAAATGGATTCACCGGGTCTTGAGCCATGCAATAAGGGTCATATTGATTGCCGTGTTCAATGAGCGTGTCTGCATTTGAAATGTAAAACCACTCATTAAAACGAATGTATTTATAATAGGCGCGCGGCAAATTAAGCGCGTTGAGAATGGCCTCTTGCACATCAGGGTAATGTAGTTCGAGGTCATGATTACCTATGACAAACACGATGGGGTTACCGTCTAAAATAAATTCGCGTAGTGCGTTGGTCCACACTGGGTGATCGGCCAAAATAGTGTTGATCTTGAAGGTGGATTTTTCTTCTTGCGGGTGCAAACCACGTTTTTGTTCAAGCCAAGAAATATAATAATGTGGCTGTTCAGGGAGCTTAGTGCAGCTATCAAAATCAAAAATATCGCCATTAAGAACGAGTTCCACTTTTTCTGAGTTCGCCATTTCGCGAATCTTTTTCAAAAAAGTGGCAAATTCGCTGTCGAAAAAAAATTCACGGGTTTTATATTTCTTCCATAGCGGATATTTGGGATTGAAGGGCTCTTCTTCGCATAAATGCAAGTCGCTTACGATCGCTGTGTAGTTGGCGCGCGTAAATATCGTATTGTCGTCAGTGTTTACGTGTGTTTGCAATTGTGACATTGTCCCTTACAGCGTAACTCGTTTTACCTAAAAACTATAGGCGTTCCAGTACCTTGGGCCCTGTAATAGTTTTAAACACCTGAAATCTCTTGGTTTTTTCTATTTTTGTTGGCATTTGAATTGCTCTCTAAAGGGGTAAAGAACGAGGGCTACGAATGAGTTGGTTTTTAAGTACAAAAGTGAGCAGGTGGCTACCGATTTTCGGCATCACCTTGATGGGTGCATTTTCTCAGGCATGGGGAGCAGCGCTTGATGAAGGCTATGATAAAGCGTTAACGCCAAGCGATTCGCAACCCTCACCAGCCGTAGTTTTCGAACGAACCGGAGCTTTGCAAGACCCAGATGCTCGCATTAGCGAAGACTTTAACATACCCGAAGGTTTAGAGCGCCGAACGGCTTTCTGGTTCGATATCTATACCAAGTTTACAACCACGCAAAACGTGATCCACCATATACGCTACCCTTGGGTCGTGTTTAAAGTTGTAGACACAAAACCTTTACTGGATGCCCCCGGCAACCGTTGGAACAAATCTCGTCGCGCGACGACTTTAGTGGCTAACGAAATCGCAAGAGTTGAAAAAGCTCTGAAAAAAATTGCGCGTACTAAAAATACGAAAAAACTTTCGACCTTTGAGCAAAATATTTTAAAAGCTTTATCGGCTATTAAAGGTTCACCACAAACTGTGGCCCGCCAGGCGATTAAAAATATACGTAGTCAATTAGGTCAACGTGATTTCTTTTTATCAGGCCTGGCGAGTAGTGCTCGTTACTTACCGCTTATTGAAAAGGATTTTTCGGCGCACGGCTTACCCACTGAATTATGCCGCCTACCGTTTGTCGAGAGCAGCTTTAATGTGGCGGCTGAAAGCAAAGTCGGTGCAAGTGGCATTTGGCAAATTATGCCCAATACAGGCAGAAATTATTTACTTGTGAACGAACTAATCGATGAACGCAATTCGCCTCTCAAAGCCTCTTTAGCTGCAGTCGAAATTTTTAAGGAAAACTTTCGCGGTTTAAAGTCATGGCCCCTCGCTGTAACCGCTTATAACCATGGCCCGGGTGGAATTCGTCGCGGACTTCGCTTAACGAATTCTGATAGTTTGCCAGAATTAATTTCAAAATATTACGGCGGCAACTTTCAATTTGCTTCGGCCAATTTCTACACTTCATTTTTGGCAGCTCTTCACGCCGAGAAATACTCCGAGGAAATTTTCGGTGACGAAATTGATACCCGTGCGCTTAAACTTTCAGCTGAGCATCAGGTCGTTGCCCTGCAAAAAGCCATGCGCATTAAAAATGTGATGAAAAAGACAGGTATGAATGTCGACGAGCTCCTAGATTACAATTTAGATCTCAAAAAGGCTGTACGTCGAAACGCAACCCTGCCTCGCGGCTATAAGCTGATCATTCCTTCGCATATCGAACAACGTCTGGATAAAAACTTTCGCACTGGTCGGCATAGCTTTAAAGAGGCGAGCCTCTAAACTTACCGTTGGCGCTCAATAATTTAAGTTTAAATTGAGCACGTGTGTCGCGAACTGGTCGGCATATACGGTCTGAATGATCACGCGTTTACTTTGCGACGGCACAATTGTTAAAGTGTTTAAGCCGCTCGGCAAATCAAAAATAACAAAGCCCTTAATTTGGCCGTGGCGCTTATCTTTCATGATTTCGCCCTTCTCGTTAAAGTAAGCAATGGTTTTATTTTGCCAGTTCTCACCTGCGCCGACGATGACTTCGAAATCTTCACCCTCAATAAAACCTACAACTGTGTTGGCTGATTCTGGCCGAGCGACAAGTCCGAGCGACTCACGCATTTTATTCAGCCACTGCTGCTCCACTTGTGGAATATTCACTTCTGTTTGGCCTGAGCGCAACATGACTCGCGTGGCCGAATAGCCTTCTCCGGCCTGCGATTCTACGAATGTTAAACCTTTGAGCGTATCGACCTTCGTGCGTAACAGGCCGCCTTGATCAATAGGCCACTCTTCTGAAGAACCCATGGGTTGCATGAGCGCGGGTAATGGTTGAGCCGTTAAGGCGTCGTAACTTCTGAATTCGACGGTTCGCGTAGGCTCAGCTTCTAAATCGGCATAGAAGACGACGCCATTATTCAAGGTCACCATAACCGGCCAGAAAATTTTCTTACCCAAAGTCACGCTCAATAGTTTTTCATCAGCGCTTAAGCGTGTGAACGCGAACTCGCCACGACTTGAAGTGTGACTAAGATTTTTGTCAGGCATAAAGCCAGTGAAATAAACAGCTTTGGATTTTTCTTCGCCGACCAGATCGACCTTTGCGCCCTCAACCGCTTGACCCCCATAGGTCACCCGGCCCCAAACCACCGCTTCTTTTTCAGCGTCACGGGCTGCATATTTATCTAACGTGAACTCAAAAAGCGCTTCAATCAGGCTTGAGGGGAAAAGTCTCATATAAAAATTTCGACCGCTCTCGCTGTATGCCAACGACGGCCAAAAATTTTTCATCTGCGCTTTTAAGATAGCGTTTGATGGTATCATCACGTCTTTATCTTCAAAAAGACCCGTGGATTTATTGCGCCACACTTGGCGGTCGAGATCTGCAATATAAAGTTGCGCATCAGATAGATTAAAAACTGTTTTGC
>JAYUVI010000440.1:0-2971 GCA_043754135.1 Bdellovibrionales bacterium
AGCTCGAGTTGAGGCTGGTAATTTTGGTGATTGTCGACGCATAGATAGAAACATATGGGAGCTCAAAATTAATTTTGGCCCCGGCTACCGAATTTATTACGCAGAAGATGGCTATGATATTGTGCTTCTTCTTTGCGGTGGCGATAAATCGAGTCAAATAAAAGATATTAGAAAAGCTCAAGCGTATTGGGCTGAGTATACAGAAAGGTAAAATATGCCTAAACGTTTTTTGGATTATGAAACGGGTTTGATCGAGAGATTAAGAAAAGATCCTGAATTTGCTGCTGAATATTTAAATGCATCTATTGAAGATGATAGTGAAACGGCTGAGCAGGTTTTTTTAATAGCCCTCCAGCGCGTAGCCAAAGCTTACGGTATGACTCGCCTTGCTCAAAAATCAGGCATGGCGAGACAAGCCATCTACCGCGCACTTTCTAAAACCGGCAACCCCGAGCTCTCCTCATTAAAAGCTTTGTTAGGCGCCATGGGCTTGAGTTTGGCGATAAAACAGAAATCAAAAACTTCATAAACAGAAATGTAAATCGCTCACACCACACGTGGTGGCGCAATGCGCAGTCACTCCCGCCGGGTTGGGTGAGCATCCTACTTTCGAATCCGGGCGTCGGTGAAGCCCCGCGTGAACTCCACACCAATTGGATTTCGCTTTGGCATCAACATTGAATTGCGGTTACATTTCAAGTGAGACAGCAGCTAACTAATAAGGAGGCCTTTAATGGCAACAATTAATTCAACACAATCACCCCAAAAAGCAGTCGGAGATAGCGACAAAGCAAAAGCTCTCGAGCTCGCGCTTTCCACTATCGAAAAGCAGTTTGGTAAAGGTTCGATCATGAAGCTTGGCGGGGGCCAAACACTTTATGACAACGTGCCTGTCGTATCAACGGGTGCACTCAGTTTAGATGTCGGTCTTGGCATCGGCGGATTACCCCGCGGCCGTATCGTCGAAATTTTTGGCCCGGAGAGTTCGGGTAAAACCACACTCGCACTTTCAACAGTGGCCCAAGCGCAAAAAGCGGGCGGCACTGCCGCGTACATCGATGCCGAGCATGCACTCGATGTTTCTTACGCTCGCAAGTTGGGAGTGAACACGAAAGACTTGCTCATTTCACAACCCGATACTGGCGAACAGGCGCTCGAGATCGTTGAGACACTTGTGCGTTCAGGTGCGGTCGACATTCTCGTTGTCGATTCAGTGGCGGCGTTAACTCCCCGAGCTGAAATCGAAGGCGAAATGGGCGATTCACACATGGGTTTACAAGCGCGTTTGATGTCACAAGCTTTGCGCAAACTGACAGCGGCGATTGCTCGTTCGAATACGCTCGTGATTTTCATTAACCAGATTCGTATGAAAATCGGTGTGATGTTCGGTAACCCCGAAACTACAACTGGTGGTAACGCTCTGAAGTTCTACTCGTCGGTGCGTTTAGATGTTCGCCGTGTGGGCGCCATCAAAAATGGTGAAGATGTCGTCGGTTCGCGTACCGCAGTAAAAGTGGTGAAGAACAAAATGGCGCCACCGTTTGCAAAGGTCGAATTTGACTTGATGTATGGCGATGGTATTTCACTCGAAGGCGACGTGCTCGATCTTGCGGTTAAGCATGAACTGGTTGAAAAATCAGGTGCGTGGTACAGCCACAATGGCGAGCGCATGGGTCAAGGCCGCGAGCAAACCGTGAAATACTTGAAAGAGAACCAGAAGCTCAATAACACTTTACGTGAGCAAATTTTGGATCGCACCATTCGCAAAGCTGCAGCTGATGCAAGAGCCGCTGACGAAGCGATGACGATTAAAGATAATTCGATGAAGGCAGCATTGGCGAAAGAAGCGACTCATAAAGAAGTGCCGCATAAAGAAACGCCTAAGTCGGCTGAGAAGGCTGACAAGAACGACGTGAAAACTGCCGACAAGAAAAAGCACTAAGAAAAATATTAAGACCGAGGCTGGTGGGCACGAAAGTGCGTACTGGCTAAGTTAGAAAACCATTCTTCAGAAATTAAAAGGCGGCCGTAGCGGCTTACTATTTCCCACATCTTCGGATGTGGAAAATAGTAAGAGTGAAAGCTCCTTTTTTGTTTTGCATAATGTGACTAATTAATTTTTTAAATTACAGATGGTACTTCTTTCTGACGAAAAGAAGATTAAGCAAGCCCGAAACTTTGAAGGGGTCGTCGAAGTTATCAACATTATAAGAATTTTCGTGCCATCCCCGGTAAGTTAAGACGTAACCGTAGGTTGAAAAAATTTTCTCAACCTCGCGGATATTTAGAACCCAATGGGCTGTGCTATTTCGAAGGTTAACTTGTGTTCGAACGAAAGTTGGACCTTCGTGTATAGGATGTTTACATAGAAGAATCGCTTCGGGTTTATAATCCGCAAATCTTTTAAACAAAGATTGATAATCTTCAACATATTGAATGGCACTGTAGGAGTAGACAACATCATACCTTTCATCCGATGACGGCCACGTGTCGCTAAATATTATTTCATTTGAGTTACGCCACTCTTCACGACCCACCTTACAGATATTTGGCAAATCGACTAATTGATAGGTCACAGAACTTGGTTTGCCATTGCAAGCTAACAAATTTGCAAAATCAAGGCCAGCCCCGCCACCGAAGTCAAGCACACGAAGATGTTGTTTAGAAATGCCCAGCCCACCAAGAAGCATGGGCAGCAAAGCCTTCGAATATTCAGAAATTCTCGGGATAGCTTGGCCTATGTTTTTTTGCGCTCGGTGCAAAGCACCTCTTGAGCTTTCTGCCCAACTGTCGTCAACAAAGCCGCTTGAAGAAGGCAATTCAGAAAATGAATTGAGAACTTTTTCAAATGGTGGCTTTCGGTGTGAAAGGACATAACGGGTATGTTTAAGGATTTCGCGTAGAGCCCAAGGAAGCTTGCTAACCAAAGTTTGTAATTTCATCGTAAGCGCTTCATGAACCTGTTTTGATT
>JAYUVI010000441.1:0-3512 GCA_043754135.1 Bdellovibrionales bacterium
ATTTAAAGCGCGATGTTGAGATGGTTTTAATGATTAAAAAGCTGCTCTATCGTGATCGCTTTTCAATCGAAGGCGCCCGTGTCGCCTTGAAACGTTTAAAGCGTGATTCTAAACAAGTGCGCGCCATGGGCGGTAATCTCGATCGCATCGAAGAGTTGCGCCACAACGTTGAAGATTTGGTGCTGCATATTTCAAGCTTGAAATCTGTTTTTGCTTAGAAATTATATATCGGTCATGCGAGGGACATTAATTCGTCAAAGGCGGCTGGTACTGCTTTTGGCGCGGGCGATCTTCGTCGGAGTTGGTCAAGTCGCAGTGAAAATTTTTAGAGGTGTTAAAAAATGAAGTTATGGAAATCCACCATTCTTACGGCGCTATATTGTCTTCTGATTGGTGGCTGTACGACTGCCAAGAAACCCGAAATCTTTAAACGCCAGACTTCAAGTGCCCCGGCTTTGCGACTTGATCACATTATTCTCGGCGGGCCAGATTTGATTCAACTTAATATTAATTTTGCTGCGAGGGCGGGAGTAGAGCCTCGCCTTGGTGGCCAACATAAACAGCTGGGTACTCACAATGCATTAGTATCAATCGGGTCGACATCTTATTTAGAACTCATTGCGCCTGACCCCACACTCCACATTAAAGGCGGTGTGCAAGTTTTGGGGATTGGTCGTTTGGCGGCGCCAACTGTGGTCGGCTGGGCTCTAGCTACTGATGACATTGAGGCGTGGCAAAAGATTTTACGTGGGAAGGGCTTTAAAGTTTCGCAAGTGCTTAAAGGTCAAAGGCTCGCGCCAGATGGACAGCTGTTTAAGTATAAGACTTTGTTTTTCGATGACCCTAATCCTGAAAATGCTATGGCACTGGTGCCATTTATTATTCAGTGGGAGGGCGCACACCCCACGCACGCTCTGCCGCCCGGTTGTGAGTTGGCGCATTGGTCAGCGCAAGGGCGAGGTGCAGATAAATACGGAAATTTATTTGCGGCTTTAGAGATGGAATTTATTATTCGCGAAAACCCAGAGGCTAAATTTTTCTTTGAGTTGCAATGTGCGAAAAACCGTGAAGTCATTCGATTTTAGTGCAGTGAAGTGAATCCCTTTACAGCAAAGAACCCTTCAACATAAAACTTGCCACTGAAAAATAAATGATTAGGCCGGTGACGTCGACTAGGGTGGCGACGAGTGGCGCTGAAGCACTTGCGGGATCGAGTTTAAATTTTCGTAGAATAAAGGGTAGCATTGCCCCTGTCGTCGTGCCCCACAAGACAACTCCGACAAGGCTCAGACCCACTGTGAAGCCAATCGCCAAGTAATGCTCACCGTATATCTTTTCGGTGTTGGGCCAGAGAATGATTCGTAAAAATCCGATTGTACCGAGAATAAAACCCAAGACTGCGCCTGAACTCACTTCGCGAAATAAAACCCGCCACCAATGTTTAAGTTTGATTTCTCGCAGTGCCATGGCGCGAATAATTAGTGTTGAAGCCTGTGAGCCGGAGTTACCGCCACTGCTAATAATGAGCGGTATAAAAAGAGCGAGAACAATCGCCTGCGCAATTGAAGTTTCATAGTGAACCATGGCGGTCGTCGTGAGCATTTCGCCAAGTAAAAGCACCACTAACCAACCGGCGCGCTTTTTAATAAGAGTGAAAAAACTCGTGTGCCAGTAAGGTAAATCAAGAGCCTCCATACCACCGATTTTTTGCATATCTTCGGTGGCCTCTTGTTCGACAGCGCTCGAAATGTCGTCGTAAGTGACGACGCCTTTTAATATGCCTTCAGAATTTAAAACGGGGATTGCGCTCAATTGGTGACTTGTAAAAACTCGCGCGAGCTCTTCTTGGTCCATGGTATCGAGTACCGTAATTAAATCAGTTTTCTCCATGACATCTGAAACTTTTTTGTCAGGCGCGGCTAGTAAGATTTCGCGAAATGAGAGAACTCCGATTAATTTTTCGTCGGCATCGACCACATAGGTGTAATAAATCGTGCGCTCTTGTTTTTTTGAGTGCGCGCGCAGGTAGCGAATAGCCACATCAACATTCATATCAGGGCGTAAGCGAATAAAATGCGGGGTCATAAGACCACCGGCGTCGTCTTCTGCATAGGCAAGTAGGCCGCGCACTTGGGTTTTTGTGTCGGGATCAAGCAGCTCAAAGCACGGCGCTTTTAAATCTTCGGGTAAGTGTTGAAGAACGTCAGCCGTGTCATCGAGAGGTAACATGCGCAACCACGAACGGCGTTGGCCGGGTGGTAAATCACAAACCAGCTCGGCCTGATCGGGTGAGGTGAGCGATAAAAATAATTCTTCAGCAAATTCGCGATCAAGATATTTAAATCTTTCGATTTTATCTTCACGGGTGAGGGCGGGCCACTCTTGTTGCAAGCGTTGAAGTGCCGGGACTTCAGCAGTGATTTCGTCGGTCTCGGCGTTAACTATAAGTTCAGATGTGTTTTCGGTGATTTCTTCAGACACGCGGGACCTCGATAGACGAAACGAATGCGATTTATTAACAAATTCATTATGTGATGTCATGTCTAAAGTGGTACTAGGGTGCTTCTGCGGACAAAAAAATACAGAAGAGAAGTACCAAGAGAAGTACCAAGAGAAGTTTCAAGTAAAGTCCAAGTAAAGTACCACCTAGAAATACAAAGGAGATTCTATGACGACATCACCAACTGCGACCAAAGGTTTTGCTGCTCAATCTGCTGATGCGCAACTCGCGCCATTTCAGTTTCAGCGACGGGCAGTTGAAGATCACGATGTGCAAATTGAAATCGCCTATTGCGGGGTTTGCCACTCCGATCTGCACATGGCTCGCAATGAGTGGGGTGGTACAGTTTACCCGATCGTACCGGGCCACGAAATTGTCGGGCATGTGAAGAGCGTTGGCGTAAAAGTCACGTCATTCCGCGTGGGTGAGACTGTTGGCGTTGGTTGTTTTGTCGACTCTTGTCGCACTTGTAGTTCATGTCTCGAGGGTCAAGAGCAATACTGTGAAAATGGCTTTACCGGCACGTATAGCAGTCCTGAAAAAAGTCGCGGTACATTCACTTATGGCGGTTATTCGTCACAAGTTGTGGTCGATGAGAAATACGTTCTCAAAATCAAATCGAATCTGCCTTTAGAGCAAGTGGCTCCGCTTTTGTGTGCGGGTATTACGACTTATTCGCCTTTGCGGGAGTGGCAGGTCAAGGCCGGCGATAAAGTCGCAGTGGTGGGTTTAGGTGGCCTAGGTCACATGGCTGTAAAGATCGCGAACAGCATGGGCGCCGTTGTTACTGTGCTGAGCACGTCTAAGTCAAAAGAGGCTGATGCTCAGCGCTTGGGTGCCCAGTTTTTTGCGGCGACGTCGCTTGATGAAACTTTTACCAGCTTACGCGGAAAGTTTAATTTGATTATCGACACTGTTTCGGCCGCTCATGATTACAACAAATATCTCGATCTACTAGCAAAAGACGGCACGATGGTTTTGTTGGGTGTGCCGCCAGATGAAACACAAGTCC
>JAYUVI010000442.1:0-4083 GCA_043754135.1 Bdellovibrionales bacterium
CGTTCGGGTGGCAACACCAACGACTCTTCACGGAGTGATTTATAGCGACCTGCATAGAGTTTGATATCTTGATTCAGACTCACCGAACCTTGAGCGCCATCGCCACTCGCCACCAATAAAAGTTTCTCTTTTGCTAATTCATCACTGAAAGATTTTTGCTCATAACCGGGAGTATGCCCTTCACGATTAGGCAGAATCCAAATTTGCAGCAAATGCGTGCGCACATCTGGCAAGGGGTTAACTTCAGAATGTTTTACACCTGTGCCAGCACTCATGCGTTGCACTTCCCCAGGCCTAATAATCTCGGTGTTGCCCATTGAGTCTTTGTGCTGAAGGGCGCCTTCGATAATGTAAGTGATAATCTCCATGTCGCGGTGACCGTGGGTGTTGAACCCCATGCCGCCCGCAACGAAGTCTTCGTTGATCACGCGCAGGACGCGAAAATTCATATTCTCAGTGTCGTAGTAATCAGCAAAAGAAAAAGTATGATAACTTTCGAGCCATCCATGGTGAGCGTAGCCACGCTCTTTTGAACGACGCACTTGGAAGCGACTTGTCGACGGAGCCATCAACCCTCCTTTTTGTTATGTGCGAATTTGACCTTCGCCTTCAATTAACCAACGGGGGGAAGTGAGTTCCCGCAAGCCTACTGGGCCGCGCACATGAAGTTTCTGTGTGCTCACGCCAATTTCTCCACCTAAACCTAGTTCATAGCCATCGGTGAAACGTGTGGAAGCATTCCAATAAACCGCGGCGGCATCGACTTCCATTTGAAACTTCTGCGCCTTGCGCGCGTCACGAGTGATAATGGTCTCCGAGTGTTTTGAACCGTAACGCTCGATATGCGCCAAAGCTTCATCGAGGTCGCGCACCAAACGACAATTCAAAATGTAGTCGAGGTACTCGGTGTTCCAATCGGCCTCTTTGGCGAGCTTCACGCATTCTGTGACACCAAGAGCCCGTTGCGAAGCCGCGTCGGCGCGCCACTCGAGATTCACCTCGGTGGTGGCTTTATAAATCAGCGGTAAAAACTTTGTCGCGATATCTTCGTGCACAAGTACAGTCTCAAGCGCGTTGCACACACCGGGTCTTTGCGTCTTGCCATTTTTCACAATGGCCACGGCCATCTCAAGATCAGCATCTTCGGCTACGTAAGCGTGGCAAAGCCCGCGATCGTTTTTAATAATCGGCATCTGCGCCGTTTTCTGCACATGCTCAATCAGCGCCTCGCCACCACGGGGAATAGTAATATCAATTAAATCTTTACGGGTGAGCAGTTCGTTCACAATGGAGCGATCGTAATCTTCGATCGGCCAAAAAGGTAAAGTTTCAACGCCGCTTTCAAGCAAACTTTCGCGCATCAAAGTGTAAATGCAATGGGCAGAGGAGCGGGATTCTGAACCGCCACGCAAGATCACTGCGTTGCCCGATTTGAACGCGAGCGAAAAGGCTTCGAGAATCACGTTGGGGCGCGATTCGAAAATAAAAAAGATCACACCGAAGGGTGCCCGCACTTTTTTTACGCGTAAACCATTTTTGAGCGTCGATTGTTCCACGACTTCATTCACAGGGTCAGGCAGTTTTGCCACATATTGCAGACTTTCAATCATACCTTGAATGCGCGGTTTATTGAGCGTCAAGCGATCGCGAAACGCCATCGGCGTATCGCCGGGTAAACGCCCGAGATCTTCACTATTGGCTTTTAAAATATCGGCCTCGCGACGACCCACCATTTTCGCTAAGTTTTCAAGCGCACGATTCTTCACATCGGTGGGCAACTGGCGCAAACGCCGAGCGGCTTCACGAATATTTTTTTCACTAGCGGCGCGAGACATTTTCGCCCCCGATCTGCGTGCCAACTGGTAGGCCCGATGCAATTTCAAGCAATTGGTGGGTGAGATCGCCACGCACCAAATGCGTCACGATACCTTTTTCGCTCGCGTTTTTTGCCGCAAGTAATTTTGAATACATCCCGCCGGTGCCTCTCTGCGAAACTGCTTTCGGGTTGGCCAGTTTCAAATCTTTTGCGGTGACTTTAGATAAATATTCGATCATGCGCGCGTTCCCGTGCTTTTTTGGGTCGCAATCAAAAAGACCATCGACATCGGTGAGCAGCACGAGACGCTCCGCTTTCATCATGATCGCGATTTGCGAAGAGAGTGAGTCGTTATCACCAAATTGAATTTCTTCCGTTGAAACGGCGTCGTTCTCATTAATCACAGGGACGACCTTCCACCTCAGCAGCTCCGTCAAAGTGTTCTGCAGATTTTGCCTGCGCGTGCGATCTTTCATATCACCGCCTGTGAGCAAAACTTGCGCGCCCAGTAAACCGCTGCCGTGTAGAGCGAGATTATAGTGATCCATCACCAGCGGTTGACCAATGGCACTCAACGCTTGCTTTTGTGGCAGCGTGCGCTTGCTGTTTTTAAAATTGGTGCGATCGGTGGCCCATGCAATCGCGCCTGAAGTCACCCAGATTACTTCGACGTTATGATTTTTGCGCAGGTTCACCACCTGCTGCATCCATGCGCGCATGAGCAGAGCACCGCCATGACAGACCATTTGACTGCCCGCTTTCACCACCCAACGACGAAGGGATTTCGCCGAGTGCTTCGACGATGATTTTGATTTATTAACACTTTTCACTTGTACACTCCGCACAATTCAACTCCGCTCAACCCATGACCATCACACGTGCATAATTGGGCAACTTTAATGCATCTAAATAAAATCATCAATGATTTCATTTTTGCGCTTGTTCAAAGTGGCCGCCACACCATTGGGTAGATTTTCGCCAATAGTCTTTTCGAGCGCAGAAAGCACGTCCATCTTCCACTGCGTGCGTTTAAAGATCAGGCTGATCTGGCGCGTGGGCACCGGCGCCTCGAATTCTTTTACATTCGCGGTGCGCTCGGCCGCTGGCAGCGTGTTCACAAAAAGTTGCGGCAGTAAAGTGTAGCCGCTCCCGCTTTTCACTAAATACCGTAGAGTTTCGAGGTTGCCGCCCTCAAATTGCACGTTTTTAAACACACCTTTTCCGCTCTTGATTGAGCAGATTTTCACGATCTGATTGCGCAAACAGTGGCCATCTTGCAAAAGCCACATATCGCTACCGTCGAGGTCTTCTTCGTGAATTTTTTTTCGAGAAGCGAGTTGGTGTTGGCCACTCACGTAGAGTTGGAAAGATTCATAGTACAAAACTTTTTCAATCAAACCGTCTTCATGCAGTGGTGTCGCAAGAATGCCGGCGTCGAGCTGGTCTGAACGCAATTCACGCACGATATTCTCGGTTTTCATTTCGTCGATTTTCAAATTGAGTTTCGGGTAGGCTGCCGCCACCTGCCCAATAAAATGCGGTAATAAATAAGGCGCTACTGTCGGGATAATACCCAGGCGAAAATCACCACCCACTACTCCCTGCTCTTTCTTACTTAAATTGAGCAGTCGTTGATATTCGATAAGCAGCTGCTTGGCCTGCACAATAAATTTGTCGCCCTTTTCGGTGGGTAAGATTGGCTTTTTTAGCCGATCAAAAATAGCGAAGCCGATCTCCTCCTCCACCTTTTGAATCTGTTGA
Source organism: Bdellovibrionales bacterium (assembly GCA_043754135.1). Taxonomy (GTDB): domain Bacteria; phylum Bdellovibrionota; class Bdellovibrionia; order Bdellovibrionales; family UBA1609; genus RBG-16-40-8. The sequence goes on from JAYUVI010000442.1 coordinate 3,578, forward strand.
CTCAGGCTGGGCTGTGACACATGGCAGGTTTCAGCCGCCTGGCCAAAATGGCGGCATCTCTCTACAGCGATTATGTATTCAAGTTGAGTCAGGGTGGGCATCTGAAAGGCCTCCATATCTTAATGTTTTCATGATAGCATTAAACTATCGTACTATAAAAACGATATATTTTACATATTAATCATAGTGCCCGATACTGCTATTTGAAAGTAACAAACAATCCCTAAAACGTCTTAAATGGAGGCTACTATGTTAGGTATAGGCAAAAAATTCCCCCAGTTTAATCTTAAGGCAACAGTTAGCACAGAATTGAAAACGGCATTTACCGAGATCAACAACCAGACCTTCAAAGGTAAATGGCTCGTAGTTTTTTTCTACCCGAAAGATTTCACTTTCGTATGCCCGACTGAAATCAAAGGTTTCGCTGATTTAAATGGCCAGTTCAAAGATCGCGATGCGCAGGTGCTCACCGCAAGCATTGACTCAGAGTTCGTGCACTTAGCCTG
>JAYUVI010000443.1:0-6403 GCA_043754135.1 Bdellovibrionales bacterium
CCGTAAACCATGCGAAAACGCGACTGCAGATCGCGGACTTCTTCTTCGGCTGATTCAAAACCGCTCATATCACACCTGACTCGTTTTCATTCGGCACAGCCCGCATTGTAAAACGGTCGACCCAGGTGAAAATAAAATAAAACGGCATGGCTGAGGCTGCCGTCAATAAACTGCGAATCAGCCAGTCGAAAAAATGAAAAGTATGAATGGGGCGCTCTTCAAATATAAAAGATAAGCCAAAAGTAAAAATCGGCAAGACCAAGGCGGCTATACCACATGCAAGCATAAACGAGTTTACGCCTGACCACAGAATGCGATCACGCAACAAATAAATAGTGCCATAAACCGCGAGTAAATTAGCGAAACCTAAATCAAGTGGTACGCCACTCATGGTGACGAGCATAAAAGTGCTAAAATAAGTCATGACGATGCCTTCAACCAGCGAGCGGTGAAGTGTCCAATAGACCATGACGAGTAACCATAGGAAGGGCGCCGAAGTGTAACCGAAAATATGGTACCACAGCGCCGACTGCATGCCTGATAGCGCACACATCAGTATGAGAAAAACAAAATGGTTTGAAAATAATAAGAGAAACTCTCTCACAGGCTAGTGGCTCCCCGCTGGTTTGGCCGTCATTGCGGGTGCGCCATCAGCCGTTGGTGTTTCTCTTTGGGTCGCGACTTTTTCGAAATCCGCGTTATTGGCATTGAGAACGACAAACAGTTCTTCTATATTAGCTGGTACAACTACGGGCTGAATGGTCACGTGTTGGCCTAAGCCGTACTTATCTTTTTCAACATTGGTGACAGTGCCGATGGGAAAGCCCTTCGGAAAATAGCTATCTAAACCACTGGTCACAATGACATCGTCGATTTGTACGTCATCGGTACGTTTTAAAAAGCTGAGGGAACAAGTGTCGGATTCTCCCTGTACGATCCCGCGCGCCCTTGACCGCTGAACGACGCCGTCAACTACAGCGTAGCGATCGGTGAGAAGAAGAATTTTCGATGAATAAGGTTCAACTTCGACCACATAACCGACAACTCCAGTAATGGTGAGCGTACCCATGCCCTTTTTTACACCGTGCTTTTCACCGCGGTCGATGCTGAGAGTGTCATAGTGGGTCAGTAAATCGCGACCAATAATACGAGCCGTCAGCAGGTTCATGCCGGTTTTTTCTTTGAACTGCAGCAGACCGCCCAGACGCTGATTCTCGAGTTTGAGCTCGGTCAATTCACCCAATTGGGCCTTCAGGCGGGCGATATCCCGTTGCAGGCGTTGGTTGTCGAGCTTGATATCGATTAAATTAAGGTAAAGGTCGGTGGTGCCGCGTACACCCGCGCTAAATGAGGCATAGACGTTTTGAGACATTCCAGAGGCAAAATAGAAGGGTATCAAAATCCAAGGTTGCTCTCTCGATCGCTCCTGTAGATTGACTGAGAGGAGTGGAATAGCGACGAGTACCGCTATAATTGCAATTTTTTTAAGATCAAAATTTAAGAAATTCAAAAACGCCCCCGTGTACCTATTAAAGGTAGCAAAAGGTGGGCGTCTTTCAATGTGTTTTAGGCGGTTTTCTGCTTGAAAAAACACAGAAAAATAGCCAATCTGTCCCCTCACGTTTTCAAGGAGCGAACTTATGTTCAAAAAACTGCGCGAGCCATGGAAGCCCGGTTCAGGCCGCAACATTTTAACAGGTATTGTTTTTGGTTTAATCTGTCTCACTTTCGTTTTTGTCGGCATCACACCTGATCGCAACGGCATGGGCAGTGTGGGTTCGGCCGCTACCGTTAACGATGCGGTGATTTCTCTCGAAGATTTTCAAGAGCGTGTGACCGCGGTTGAGAATCAATACGGCGATTTTATGAAAAGTTTGCCTGCTGCCCAGCGCCAAATGCGCACACGCCAGTTACGCGAAAATGCTTTGAACGAACTGGTGAGCTACGAGCTGGTTTATCAATCTGCTGAAAAAGTGGGTGTATTACCGACGAATAACGCCACTCGCGATATGATTGTGAATATTCCCGCTTTTCAAGAAGACGGTCGTTTTGCGCGTGAACGCTATGATCAATACTTGAATTACAAACGCATGGCTGCGTCTGACTTTGAGAATAAAGTGAGACGCGACATCGTCGTTGGCCAGATGCGTGAGTTATTCTTTACGGCTATGAAACCACCATCAGTAGTCAAGCAGATGGAACAATATTTACAAGGTACAAAGATGAATTTGGATTACCTTGAAATCAATGATGCCGCCTTGCAAGCTCATGCTGCGGATCCTGCAGCGGTGAATGCATTTTTAGCACAAGCTGAAAATAAAGCAGCGGTGCAAAGTCGTTACGAGGCCGGTAAGGCTGATTACACTTCGCCGGTCGAAATTCATGCCCGTCATATTTTGATTAAAGGTGCGACCGATGATTCTCTTAAGAAAATCAAAGGGATTCGTAAAGAAGCTGAAAAAGGTAATTTTGCTGACCTGGCTAAAAAGTACTCTGAAGATGAAGGTTCAAAAGCTCGAGGCGGCGATTTAGATTTCTTTGGCAAAGGCAAAATGGTGCCTGAGTTTGAGAACAGCGCTTTTGCGTTGCCGATTGGTCAGCTGTCTGAACCGGTGAAAACGGCGTTTGGTTATCATTTGATAAAAGTTGAAGCTCGTCGTGGCGGAGAAACGCAACCTTTTGAAAAGGTTGAAAAAGATCTCGCGAAAAAATTATTAGTCGAAAAATCTAAAGAGCAAAGCTTGAAAGAGTTAGCCGAGCTTTTGAAAGCCAAAAAAGACATTTCAGCTTGGGTGACTAAATACCAATTGAAGTGGCAAGAGACCGGTGAGTTTAATCTTTCGCAATCGCAACCGCCCAAAGTTGAAGCGGGTGACCCCGCCATGCAGGCTGCACTTTCATTGCGCAAAACCGGCGAGATTTACCCAGAGCTCGTTCGTGCCGGCCCGGTGAGCTACGTTTTGAAATTGAAGAAGCGTAGTGAATCGATTGCTGCGCCTGTGAGTGACCCTAACGATATGATGTCCGCCTATCGCTATTCGGGTGATGGTGCTGAAGTCATGGGTTTATGGGCTGAAGAGCTTAAGAAAACGGCGCTCATTAAGCGTAATACCCAGCTGCTCAATTAATAGCTTATTCGCCAGAGAAATAAGCAGGTATTGAGGGAGCCATCGTACAAGCTTGTGTAGGAGTGGACTATAGTAGTCCACTCACAATTGATGATCCATTGCAACAATGCAACCCGGTGCCACCTCATTTTTCTTAAATATTTTTCGCAAGCTGATTCACTAAATTCTCATAATGTGACACTCCACAGTTCGCATACTGCCTCAAAAAAATAATTTTGCCGCTGCGAATATAAGATGTTCCAAATCGATAATGAACTCACTAAACCCGACCAAAGTCCGATGAGATACACATGGTGCGTATTCTGTCGAAAGTCTTCATTTATATGCTTTCATTCTTGTCCTTTGCGTCGCATGCGCACGGGCAATCGGGCCCACCTGTTAACCCGCCTCCGTATGTAGAGGGCGACATTATCGTTAAATTAAAATCGGATGACTCTAACGCCAGCGCGAGTGCGGTAGGTGCGCGTTCTTATAGCTCACTTAAAGGGCAGAATTTCGTACAGAAGGCGCGTATGCAAAAAGGCATGCGACTCAAAGGATCGTTCAGCAAAATGGGTATGTATCACATGGGAGTGAAGGGTGGCCAAACCACCGCCGATGCTCTGCAAGAGATGAAGAACGACCCTGAAGTTGAATACGCTGAACCCAATTATATCTTCACGAAAGCCAACGCCACCGGTGCTATACAAAAATTTTCAATGTCTGATGTGGGCTCGATGGCCGGCAGCAGTAGCTATTTGGCCACCGGTGCACCAATCCAAGTGACCAGCACCTGGCCGACGATCAACCCAAGCGATGTACCTATAGTGGCCGTGATCGACACTGGGCTCGACACCACTCACCCCATTATTTCAACGACTGGTGCTTTATGGACCAACGCGGGTGAAATTGACAACAATGGCATCGACGATGACGGCAACGGCTATGTTGACGACATTCACGGCTGGAATTTTGTTTCGAATTCAAAAACTATGATCGATGACGATGGTCACGGTACACACGTGGCCGGTATTATTTTGGGTGTCACGCAAGATATTTACACCTCGCCTTACCCGGCGGCGATCATCCGAATTATGCCTTTGAAATTTTTAGATGGTTCGGGCTATGGGCGAACTTCTGACGCTATTCGCGCCATCTACTATGCTGTCAATAATGGTGCGACGGTTTTAAACAATTCTTGGGGCGGCCCGAGTTACTCATCGGCTCTGCATGAGGCCATCACTTATTCTTACAATGCAGGCGTACTGTTTGTCGCAGCCGCGGGTAACAGTGGCTCTAATAATGATGTTAGCCCGATGTATCCTGCTTCATACGATGTGCCGAATGTGCTCGCAGTTGCAGCCACTACAGATTCTGATGCTCTTGCTTATTTCTCTAATTATGGCAGTAATTCGGTTCATCTCGCTTCGCCAGGCGTGTTTATTTTGAGTTCAGTGCCCGGTGGTTATGCCACGATGTCGGGTACGAGTATGGCAACACCTTTCGTGACAGGCCTTGCGGCGCTCATGAAAGCGGAGAAACCCACTATGCTCGCTTACCAATTGAAGCAAATAATTGCCGCCAATTCAGATATCATCACCAGCGGCGGTCATCCCACTTTACAAAATAAAGTTTCGAGTCAGGGTCGCATGAATGTTTACAACTCGGTGCAGGCGGTAAAAACTGCAGCGGTTGACCCTAGCCAGCCAGCTTACACTTTTACAAATCAAGACCGTAAACTCGCTTCGAGCATTGCCGCCAGTGGTTGTGGATTGGTTAAAAAAATGGCCTCGGGTGGTGGCACTACATTAGGTGGTGGAGTAGGCACAGGTGCTCCTGAAAGCTGGTCTTTATTTGTTGTTCTCGCCATTATGGCTTTGCCGATTGTGCTCTATAATGTGTTACGCCGTAAGCAGGGTCGCGAGTTACGCCGTCACGAGCGTTTCAAAATCAACACCGATGTAAAAGTGTCAGTGGGCGACCGCGAGCTCATAGGCTCAATCAGCACAATCTCTGTGGGCGGTGCGCAGTTGAATACCGATGCGCTCCTCGAGCAGGGTGGCATTATCACCATGAACATTCGCAGCCCTGACGGTAAAGAGCTGCTGCAGGTTGAGGGTCGCGTCGTGTGGAGCGAACAGCAAAAAGCCTACGGTGTGCAATTCGCCGAGACCAATCAAACAATCCGTGAGCAAATCATGGGCTGGACAACTAGTCTTGTGAAGGCGAAGTAAGATTCGCCTTTCTTCTGATCTCAGCTAAATTCAATTCTTCGCCCGCACTAGGCTCAATTGCATTTCAAAATCCAATTGGCTGACGGCGCGGCAATTTCACCACGCTGCACTTGCGAAAGATGCTTTAAAAGCATTGTCGCCACCGGTTGCTCTTTAGGCATGGTGATGAGTTCGTCGCCGCTCTTCAAATCGTTTTGAAATAAAAATTCACCTATAGGGCTCACCACCGCCGCGGTACCACAAGCGAAGGTCTCGGTGATTTTGCCAGCTTCAATTTCTTCGCGCAGTTCCGTAAAAGACAGGCGCGTTTCAGTGGCTTTAAAACCTAATGATGGTGCGAGCTCAATAATTGAACGACGAGTGACACCGTGAAGAATCGAGCCACTCAGCGACGGCGTTAAAAGTTCTTTGCCACGCACGGCGAAGAAATTCATGCCACCTAATTCGTCTATATAATCGTGAGTGACAGCATCGAGAAATAAAACCTGGTCGCATTCCTTTTGCGCCGCCAAACGTTGGGGCCACATGCTGGCCGCATAGTTCGCTGCTGTTTTCACTTCACCTAATCCGCCAGGGAAAGCTCTGATAAACTCGCGATTCACCATCACGCGAGCTTTTTTCATGCCACCACCAGCGATGTTGCCAAAGTAATTACCTGCGATTGAGCTCATAATATAAAATAAGTAATTTTGCGAAGCTCCCACTTTTACTTTTTCATCACAAGCGAACATGAGTGGTCGCAAATAAAGTGAGTGACCGGCTTCAGTCGGCACATTGTCTGCGACAAAGCTGATGTATTCTTTTAATGAATGCGTGAAAACTTCTTCAGGTAGATCAGCCATAGTCATGCGTTTTGCTGACTGACGAAAGCGCGACGCGTGCAAATCGGCACGAAATGCGCCGACTGAGCCATCTTTTAAACGGTACGCTTTCATGCCTTCAAAAATGCTCTGACCATAGTGAAAAACCGCGGTGGTCGGTGGATAAGGCTCACCTTCAAGCGGTAAAATTTCAGCGTCGTAGCTATTTTGGCCATCTAGTTTCAATTTCATTTTTAAAACA
>JAYUVI010000444.1:0-6342 GCA_043754135.1 Bdellovibrionales bacterium
CACCCATTTTTCTTTTTCACCCTCGGCGTAGCCATAGTGCTCGCCGAGCTTGAGCATGACGACTGTTTCTTCTTCGCATTGCGGGCATAAATACGGCACGGTGAACGAGTTCAATACAATATTTTTTTTCAAAAATCCGTTCACCATCGAAGCTTGTGAAGCCATCATCATGGGGCAGTTCTCAAGCGAAACCTTGCAGTTAATAGGTATTTTGTTGATCCACAATATCCAAAATTTTACGCCAATGGAGTTCATGAAGGTCATGCCCTTCATTTCAACAATAATTTCTTCGAGTCCGTGTAACGGAAACTTGAAAAATTCAGTGGTCTCACCAATCATACCGATAACTTGAATTGTTCGCGATTTCGCATTTGCACTCATGGGTTTCAGTATCGCAAAAAATGAAGTCTTTTCAAATGAAAGATTTTAAAAATTTTTCTGCCAAACGGCACTGTATTCATTGGCGCCGATTATTGGGAGTACTCGACCATAATTTTCTTCACGTTTTTTCCGGCGCGATTTTTCAAATTCAGAAAAATGCCCATGGTGGCGAGCATGTTCAACAGTGGCGTACATCAGGATCGCCCCAACGCCAATGGTGTTGTAAAGAAATACATCGTGTTTGGAGTACTCGTCGTCATTATTGAGTAAAGTAAAATTGATCAGTGACAATGTGAGAGTCGCAAACGGTACGATGAGGTTCAGCCACTCTTCCTCGTTTCGGTACCACTCATTCATTAAGTAAAGCGAAGTCATGCCAAAAATAGCCCCGAAAAAAATCGGGCTATCGTTTAAGCGACTGACCAAATAAATGCCGCTCACTGCTCCGGTCGCGACCAAAGCCGGGCGCTTGTAGTTTTCATTTTCAAAATCTTCGTGCATGGCTTGCGCGCTTGGCGCCGAAAGTAGGGAGAGCACAAAGTAAAACAGCATCGAAATTGCGAGAGCGTGAAAAGGCGGCTTAAGCGGGCGAGAATTACCACTGAAAGGTTTTAATAATCTCATTGCACGTTTTCAATGTCTGTGAAAAGTTGGCGGCGTCATCGCGACAAGTGAGGGTGACGGCATGATTATTTTTGACAAATAAAATCTGGCGCAATTGCTTCGAGTTATCGTTGTTAATCATATCGATCAAATAACCCACTTCTTGGCTCACGCGCACTTTCTTTGAATTAATAATATCAAACCCAAAACGGGGGTAATCTTTCAGCCATTTCTGCGCATAAGCTGTAGGGTCTAAAGACTTGTCGATTTTATCGACGCGTACGGTGAGTGCCGCTTGCGTGAGGCTATCGCCGCTCGCACGATAAATGGTTTCAATGTACGGATTTTGCGCCGGTTTTGAAACTTGTACCCATTTGGTATTCGAAAGATGCAGTGAAAAACCCAGCGGCGATTGAAACAAACCTTTTTTTGCAGAAATAAAAAGTGAACTCGAGGTGAGCGGGATAGGCGCGGCTTGAGCGCTTAGGCTCAGTGTGAACGTGAGACCCATTAACAGTTTCAACGATCGTGTGGTATACAAATTTGACATCTCTTTATCATAGAGAGCACGGCTTAAATGTCATCCGAAAAGAGCAATCGTTTATAACACTTACTTTTAAGGCGCTGGGCAAGCGGGTGGCGCGTAGTCGGTGACATAAATTTGCGCGAGACCGTCGCGTGAACTTGTGAAAACCAGTTTTTTGCCATCTGGACTAATGACTGGCCAACGCTCTATCGCCGAATGATAAGTCAGTCGACGTATGCAACTGCCATCGATTTTGGCGACGTAGATTTCGAAATTATTTTCATCTTCGCGGTTTGAAGAGAAAACAAATTCTTGGCCGGTGGGGTGCCAACTCGGATCTAAATTTTGCCCTTGACCATAAATCAGCGGCTGACCTTGCGCCGCGCGCGCCGTGCCGGACCAAATTTCAATCACCTTTGAGGCTTCATCATTAGAAACGTGCGACCACAAAAGATTTTGTCCATCGTTAGAAAACCCTGGGAGGTCATCGTTTTTGCTATCACCACCTAGGCGTGAAACCCCACGCGTTTGAGTATTGAGCAGAAAGAGTTGACGAACCTGACCGCGCATTGATGCAAAAACGATTTCACTTGTTTGCTTGTTTGTCTGATTTTTTGTTTGCGGTCGCACGGTGATGGAGCCATCAAACAGTGGTGATTCAGTTAAACGACGAATTTGCGTACCATCGAGTTTACTCTCGTAAATTTCAGTACGCGGGGGTGAGTGATCCCAAACCAAAGCTGAAAATCTCGCCGTCGGGTCAAGCAGAGTGGCACCGGCTAAAGGTGAACCATCTCCACTCACTGTACCCGCCGATTTTTGTAGCGCCATTTGCTGCATGAACGTCGGGTTTTCCTTAATTTCGTCAGTGTTGCTTGAGTACAAAATAAAATCGCTTTTCGCTTCGTAAACGACATCGCTGACTTCGCCATCTTGGTAAGTGATACGTCGTTCTTTTTGGCTAGCCACGGTATATTCGTAAACTTGCGGGTGCGCGTGCTTAGGGCGACCGCGACTAATAAAAATTAAATGCGAGCCATCGTGAGAAAAGCGCGCCCGATAGTTCGTGCCATTGGTGAGTAGAGCGGTTACTGGGGGTATCGTCACGCCCGTCGGCAATGAGAGGGATTCACCTTTTTTTGCCGAGGTGTCTTTGCAATTGGCCAAAAAAACGGCAGCCAAAATAATACAAATTAAGCGAGTTGAATGGGACCTGATGAATTTTAAATTGCAGGGCGCAAAATCTGAAAATTTATTCTGGATCTGATTGTTTTCGTAAAACATGATGAATGGCTTTTTTTACCAGTGAAGCCGGAGCATATTTGTTGACTTGAGAAATCTCCACCCAAATCTGCTCTGGTAGTTGCTGCGTGTTCTTCTTTAGCTTCGCTTTTTTATTCACTTGATGCACGCGATTTTTATTTTTCAAATGCACGTAAATATCATGATGAGTGATGCTATGACGAAAGTCGTAACGCTCTGGGCGAGCCGAAGCCCGCTTAGCTTCGCCGGGTAAAATCCAAGCTTTTTGCAGAAAAGGCGCGTAAGCATTGCGCTCCAATAAAATTTTATTTTTCGTGATTTCGACTCGTGGTGACCACAACCAGATTTCACTTTCACGTTTAGGTTTACGTAGTGGGCGTTCGGCAATGCTGCCGGCTTTTCGGGCGGCGCACGAGTGCATCCATGGGCACATTATGCAGTGCGGGCTCTTGGGCGTGCAAATTTGCGAGCCAAGCTCCATCAAAGCTTGATTGAGTTCATGGCTGGGGCCGGCAGTTACAAACTTATCGACAACTTCTTGCAAACTACTACGCACCTGCGGGCGCCACCACTCCACTGCGAGATTATTTTTGCGTGAAAATACCCGGATAACATTGCCATCGAGCACTCCGACTTGTTCTAAAAATGCGAAGCTGCTCACGGCGCGTGCGGTGTAAGGGCCAAAGCCGGGGTACTCCATCAGCTCTTTATAAGTTTGCGGAAAGCCTTTGTTGGCTGCGAGGGCTTGTGCCGCCGCATGCAGGTTGCGAGCACGGGAGTAATAGCCGAGGCCCGCCCACATTTCGTAAACATCTTCAATGCTCGACGCTGCTAATTTGTCGAGCGTCGGGAAGCGCGTTAGAAACTTCTGGTAGAAACCCAACACAGCGGTGGTGGTGGTTTGTTGGAGCATAGTTTCAGAAATCCAAATGCGATAAGCGTCGCGATTTTCGCGCCAGGGCAATTTTCTGTGATTTTTGTGATACCAATCGAGTAGTAGTGACTGATCTGTTGTTTGAGAAGAGTTTTGGCGCTTATCTAACGTTGACCGGCTATTCTTTTCGCTCATAAGATTCTAGAGGTACACTATTCTACTTTGGTGATTCAACAGCTATGAAAAATAATTGTCTGTTAATGTCTTTTTTAATTCCGCTTGTGTTCGCTGCGTCTATGCTCAGTTTCGCAATTGTGCGTGCTCAAGATGCTGCGCCTGTTGAAAGTGCCGTGCCCCCTGAAAACACCGTCCCAGTAAGTGACCCGAACGCTGACGTGACGACTGACGAAGCAGTTATTATTCCGCAAAAACCGATGCCGGTGAAAAACCACAAGAAGCCGGCGACTCAATGCTCGCATAGAGACCTCATGATTAAAAATTGTTATTTACAAATGGGCATTAACCGCGTGCATGTTTGGCGCGACAAACTTTTTTTAAACGACCTCATTGCCCGCGACATCGAACCCATTGATACCGTGACGAGTGACAAAATTAAGGTGACGGTTTGGCAGTTTGTGAATGCCAAAAAAATGGGCGAGACGTGGATGTTAGAGATGGGTTTTTGGGGTCCACCGTTGACGGCTGGAAATGTTGAGTCTTTATGGTGGGTGGTTTACGAAATTAAAAGTGGCCACTTCGTGAAACAAGTGGAGCAGCTTATTCAGAAGCGTAAAAAGTTAGATAACGGTGAGCATCGTCGCGATAAAATGGCGATTTACGGGTTAAGTCTCGATAAACGCAAAGTTAAGTGGCATGTGGGCAGAGAGAAGGGGAGTTTTAAGTGAAGAAAACTACGAAAAAGTCAGCGGCCGAGAATACTAAGTCGAGCGTTGCAGTTGGCAAAAAGCAGAACGTTGTCGATGGTAAAAAGCAGAACGTTGTCGATGGTAAAAATCAGAACGCTGTTGATGGTAAAAATCAGAAGGCTGTTGATGGTAAGAAGGCTGTTGATGGTAAAAAACTGCTTAAGGCGATCAAGAAAATAGTCGCGAGTCAGCCTAAGCGTACAGAGCTCGTCGGTCGTCCCTCGTTTATCAACTATGAACCTTTAAGCGGTCGCGAGTTCCCCCGTTTTTCAGGCATTAAAACTTTTTTTCGTCTTCCACATGTGAAAGTCGATGCCGATTACGATGTCGCCTTAGTTGGTTTACCTTACGACGGTGGCGTGAGCTATCGCCCGGGTGCACGTTTTGCACCGTCACACGTGCGTACAACTTCTTCGTTAGGTCGCGGTTACAATTGGGCTCGTGGCGAAATGCTGTGGACGAAAATGAAATTCGCCGATATCGGCGATTGCCCAACCGTACCGATCGATCAAAAACAAACTTATAAACGCATCGAAAAATTTTTCGGTGGGCTTATGAAGAATGGTAAGAAATTTGTTTCGATCGGCGGCGATCACTCGACAACGCTGCCGGTTTTGCGTGCGCTCCATAAAAAATACGGTGCGCTGTCGATTATTCACTTCGATGCTCACCTCGACACTTACCCCGCGGCGTGGGATTGCGAGTATCACCACGGCACTTTCATGCGTCACGCGGTCGAAGAAAAACTGGCAAGGGGCAATCAAGTTTTGCAAATCGGTTTACGTGGCCCACTAGCCGGCGCTGACGATTTGAATTTCGTAAAGAAACACAAAATGCGCGCTACCACTGTGGATGAAATTCGCATCGGCGGCTTAGAAAAATTTATCGCGAGTCTGCCGGTATTTGAAGGCCCCACTTACATCAGCTTTGATATTGATTGCTTAGACCCCGTTTACGCGCCCGGTACAGGCACTCCTGTGCCTGGCGGTTTAACCACTTACGAAACCCAACGCATTCTGCGCGGACTGAAAATTAAAAACCTCGTTGGCGCTGATATTGTTGAAGTCTGCCCGCCCTACGATCACGCTGAAATTACAGCTTTGGCTGCAGTGGATACGATGTTTGAATTGATGTGCATGTTTTGATGTGATGAACGCTGCGGGCGAAAAGTGTTCCATCACCTCCCACCCTAGACGTGTTTGCCCAAGGTTGACCATCGGCATGGCGTGCCAGTGGTCAAGGTTGGGCAAAAGCGGGGGGCTAACTCAAAATTCAGTAGCTGATACTATTTTTTCGCTTGCCGGACTAATTTTTTAAACGGTGGAGCAGGCTGCTTTTTCAAATTAATGACAGTGTCGTTAATTAATTTCTCGCGTAGCTCTTGAATCTCATTGTAAATATTTTGACTGTTGATTTTGGGGTCGAGTGAAAAATCACACGCTTCTTTGCGCAGACTGGCCCCGGCGACAGCGGCCAAAACATTTTCGGCATTCATACCACCGTCGATTTTTTTACCGAGCGTCATAATTTGTTCTATATCTAAATTTCTAAAATTTTTCGAAAGCCAAAGTAGATCATACAGATCTTTTTCGCTGCAACGACTTACTAGGGTGGCTGACTTCATCATTAAGAGAGTTTCTAAACTGGCGATTAGAATTGGCTTTAGGTCAATAAATTCACCCACCCGAAAAATATTTTCATCTTGTACAACATCAATGGTGAACTGGTGTTCTTTGTATATACAGTTAGCATGGTAAAACTGTTGTGAT
>JAYUVI010000445.1:0-2336 GCA_043754135.1 Bdellovibrionales bacterium
ACGACGGGCTTGTCAGATTCATTGAAAATGCGTTTACCAATATTGAGTTCAAAGAATGGTTGCATCGAGAAAAATTTCACTCCGCGGCCAGGTGAATTATCTTGAGGTATTTCGAGTTGTTCGCCATTTTCAAGAAAGCCGCGTTCTTTGAGGTAAATAAGGGTGCGGTAAATATTTTTGAACTGAATAGTGCCTTTGCGGTGGTAAAGCTGCTCGATAATTTCGCCTACAGAGTATTCGCCGGTGCAGAGTAAGAGAAAATCAACAGTCTCAATAGGTAGAACAATTTGATCAGTGGGCTGGTCGGTTTCGAAAATAAGTTTATTACCCTGTGGGGCGATGCGACCGGGCTTAAGCTGTGGGCGGTACTTTTCGAACTTAGCCATTCGTCCCCGTTCGCTTAAGGTGGCCCGACGCACGTACTTCGGTTTCGATAACCTCGATCAGCTCGCGTACGCAGGCGGTGGGCTGGGGTAAGTTGGCCAGTAAAACTATGAGATCGCAAAGAATCGCGGGCGGGACAAGCAGACCTGTTTTGCTTGAGAGGGTGGCTGAGCCTCGAAGAAAAGTAAATTTGTCGTTGTTACTCGAAGTGTATTCGGCAAAAGGGCCTTCGCCGTAAAAAGCCAGAGTTTCGTTGGTCGGGCCCACCCAAAACTCCAGAGCTTGGATACGGCCGACATCGTCGCGCACGCGATGAAATCTCGTGGCGAGGTAAGCTGGTTTCGACAAATGAGTGATGCGCAAAAAGGCTTGGGCATTGAAATCGACAAACTGTAGGTGACGTCGTTGTTGATTGGCGCCCACAATGCGCGCACGCACTTTAGTTGAAAAGTCTGACCACTCCATGGTGAGAATGATCACTTCACCTACTTCTTGCCCAAAACGTTCAGTGTCGTCGACGATCAATAGCCCGCCGACGCTGATATTAGAAACAATCATCTCCGCGTCTTTATAAACAATCTTGGGGAAATTCGCAAAAGCGCCGAAGTGTGGGTACTTGATGCGAAGATTTTTTCGTTTGTTGAGCGAGTTGAAACTGACCAATTTTTGAATTGACGTTTGCGCATCAACTTCGCTCAGCGGCGGCTGTATGCCTAAAATTTTCTTTATAAATTTCATCATAATGTGCAGTATTTATCGGTAAAAAGTGAGTCGAACTGGAGCGTGTGACTCAGACTGTTTTGCGTGAGGGCCTGTTGGGTGGTCGAGTTTCAAGCGTGCGTTTGACCATGACGGTGAAAAACTTCATCAAGCTCTCTTCAACTGCAGCTGATTCGATTACGGTGAAAGCGCGGGCGATGGCCTCGAGAGTAGAAAGCCCCTCAGGGTGGTGTTCATGACGTAACTGGTACACCGACGTTGGTCCGGGTGCGAGCTTGATACGCGGTACATTTTTAAGCGCGGGTTCACGGTTGCCCATTTTATTCGCTTGCCGCCAATTGCCGTCGGGGACGATCAACTCAATAGGTTTCTCGAACTGAGCTAAGTAATCTTTAGTAAGTACCTGTGACGGTTCAGCGAGAGTCAGTAATAGAGGTTGGTGCGTGGCGGTTTTGAGAGTGAGATCAGTGGGGCCACTCCCCAAACCACGCAAAACTATGCGACTGTTATTGAGTGCCATGCAGGCGAGCCGTGCCGTATTGGTGGTTTTGAAACTCTCGCGGTGGTGCATCACTACGGTGAGAAAGGTGCGAGTTTCAATTTCGGGTATAAGTTCACAGATGCATTTTTCTTGGCGCATGTAACAGGCTGGGCAACGCCCTTCATAAGAGCGCAAAATGGGGTCTTTCGTGCGGTGAGTGCGGGGCGCGGGCGTTGTCATGGGGAATAAAGTCTCTGTGTAGTCATGAGGCGTCGATGTTAGCAGTTTCGCACTTGGGTGTCTTGTCTAAATCGAGTACCCTGAATGCATAGTGAGACATGCAGTGAAATATGCAGTGGGATATACCGTGAAATATGTTTTCCATTTGTTGAATGTTTTGTCAGTTTTTGGCGGGCTACTGGGTCTGAGTCAACGCGCACAAGCCGACTACGACATGACCGTGGGTAGCAGTTTTCGTTCATACCCCATGAGCGGCACTTTTGAATGGAGTGGTGGGTATAATCATTTAGTTTGGGGCGATCAAAAGAGTGGGAGTTGGCTTTATGGTTACGGCCGCTTAGGTCTAGGGCTTGATGCTTCCATGGGCTATGACGCTGAGAGTGGCGTGCTAGAGCTTTTCCCGATCTCTATTATCGGGTTGCGGCTCGGCAAATCGTGGATCGAAAACCACGCGGACTATGAAGCATACAACTGCAAAAAATATTTATGTCGCGGCACTTTTAGTAACACT
>JAYUVI010000446.1:0-4615 GCA_043754135.1 Bdellovibrionales bacterium
AGATCATGGTGGTCACGCTACATTTTACGGCGGTAATCATTCAACCACCGCCAAAAAAGATGAAGTGATCCCTTATGTCATAACCACATTCGGTAAAAAAGCTTTACCTACACCCGCAATTAAAACGCCAACCCGACAGATGGACGCATTCGCTGCTGTTATGGCTTGGCTAAGCAATAGTCAGTACGCCAAAAACCGCTAAGGCCATTGGTCTGTTTCCAATTTTTAATTTTCAAATATTTAACCTGGCAGATAGGTAACAAAATTTTTCTTTACCCGAATTTGACTAAGATTTTTCTTCGGGCGCATTTTTTTTCACGACATCAATTTCAGCTGAAATACGAAATTTATGTTCTTCAACAAAGCGCGAGGCCTCTTTAACAAAATCAATTTTACCAACAATCTTAATAATCTCGTTACCGACACGATCCATCAGCTCATCTTTTGATTTTTGAGCACCTTGCAACAGCAAATTGAGAACGTCTTTTGGCAGTTTGAGCTCAGCCAAGTAATGGCGTACGCTCTCTTCGGTCATGAACGCCGCACCCACGCCTGCACTGATTAATTTTTTAAGAATGTCGAAGCCTTTAGGGCCGGCGTTACCCGAACCGTTGCTTTCGTCATTTGCCATAGAGCTCTTCAACTCGTTTGCGGTACGAGCTCACCATATTCGGTAAGTTCACATTCACAAGAGCTTTAGCAATGGGCCCAGGTACAAACATATTAAATTTCGCTTCGACAAAATACGTGGCGCGGGTTTTACCGCCTTCTTCTTCGATGTTCCAATAACCGTTTGAAACTTTGAAAAGGTCGCCTGATTCAAGCACCCACGAAACACGTTTGTTAGGTTCTTCGTTCATCCATAAACGATATTTAAAATCTTTGATCACGTTGACTGTGTACTCGACAAGTTTGCGCGAGCCTTCGACTTTGGTGACTTTGCAGTGCTTAACCTCAGAAAGAAACTCAGGATACTTCTCGTAATCAGCGACGATGGTATAAAATTGATTAGGAGTGCAATTGAAGAGTTCTGTGGTTTTAGCGTCAGCCATACATCATGAGTTTAACCAGGCTAAGGCCGTGGCGCAAGAGGCAAAAACAAAGGGTCGAGGAGAGCCTTAAATTTTTCTAATTGGGTTTGCACGTAATTCGCGTTGTTGCGTACATGCTGAGCGGTATTCGAAAAGATTTCAGCATCAGTCTGCAATTGCGCAAAGTACCCTTTAGGTAGAGGGTCCTGCGGCGACTCCCCGTCTGCATCTTTTTCTGTGGCAGCCCACCGATTCGCCATACCTTGCAACCGCGAACGCATACCCAAAACAAAGTCGGCCGTGGTGGCAAGGTGTTCACCGTTGTTCAATAAAAAAGTCGAGAGCTGGGCCAAAGCTGCAGTTTTGGCTTCAGACTCAGGCCAGCACTCTGCATTTTCCATGACGCTGCGAATATCGCCCAAGTAAAACTCGGTTTCATCAAGAAAATCATAAAGCAAACCCTTTGCTTCTTCGAGGCGAGCAGCGCTGTTTTTCAAAGGGGAGAACTGCCCTTTCGCCCACCTTGGGAGTTGACCTTCGTAAGGGCTTAAACTGGCATGCCATGCGCGATATTGCAGACGGGTTATGGACAGATATTGCAGTAAATTTTCATTTGTTTTTGCAAGTTGCGACGAAAAATCAGCGATCAGCGTTTTCACGTTGGTGCAATCGGGTTGGGTGGTGTTTTTATCGGCGCTGGGCATGCTGGGTAGCTCGGCCAACTCGACAGCCAAAACGCGCTGGTGAAAAAATAAAATAAGAAAAAGAGCCGTGAGAAAAGTGACAAGTACGCGCTTTAAAACTGGTGAATTCATGCCCCCGGCCCCCCGATTTGCACTCCCATTTATGCACTCCCATTTAAGCTAGGCCGCCCTGAATTGTCACTCTGTTCAGGAGTTCGACTTTTTGCCCATCTTAAAAGCCGTCTACAAAACAAGCTTAAGTAATGGAAATTCGTAGTATTTTGATATGGCTCTGGGGTTGGGTCAGTGCTTGCATAAAAAAACATATTTGGAGGCCCCATGCGCAAGTCACTCGCCGTTACGCCTATGAGCGCTATTTTGTCGCGTATTTTGATCGCGTTTTTGTTCATCGCGATAGGTGCTTGCGCCCCTGACCATAATCGTCGCGAGCGCAAAACGCGTGTAAAGCCCCAGTCTGTTCAGCAAAATGGCGGCTCTAACAACGCCAATAATAAAACTAAGACTGACAAAACTAGAATCGGTCATGGCACAGATACTGACAATTCAGGCGGTACCGACGTGCCCGCAAGAACCGACACCTCCTCGGCGAAGGTTGACTCCCAGATCGTAGACCCCGCCACGGCGAACCCTGCCGCCACGAAAGACGAAGCGGCGAGAGTTGAAGCCCTAAAAATTGAAGCTGCAAGAGTCGGCCCAGCGGGAGCAAAAACGGAGGATAATGCTGCTAATAAAGCAAAAAATACTGAAGCTGATGCGAAAGCCGACGGTGGAAAACTCCTTGCCGACTCACAAGAAGACGCGGCTGACAGCAAAACAACAGAACTCCCCACTACGCCAGCCGCACCGGCAGCTCCCGCCGTACCAGCCGACGAAAATGAAGCTGCTGCACCAGCTGAAGAAGAAGCGGCACACAATGTCGGAACCGCTTGCAAAATCTACGACGCCGCTAATTTAGCCGCTGAAGAAAAAACTTTGCCTTATTGCGGTAGTTTTGTTGCGACCACCAGCGCAAACGGCGATTTCAAAAATGAAGTGGCCTTAGGCACCAGTGACGACCTTCAAGCTCGAACTTTCACTCAGGGTGCTAAACAGGCGGACCCTAAAAACCCTAAGAACATTACTGTAAGTGAAATATTTGGCCCAGCTCCGAGAGAGGTTGGCGAAGATAGCAAAGAAGAAATTGTTTATACGCAGTTTATTGTACCCAACAAGGCTTCTGAAATCGCCGGCAGTGTCGAGCACCCAGACGAACCAGTTATCAAAGGCGGGCTACTTGATGATAACCAGCAGCCGTTGGCAGGCATAGGTGAGCTCGTTATTGCTCCCCCAAGGGTCGACGACCCCGAGACTATTTACGTCCGCATACCTAACCCAGAAAAGTTGAACAGTCTCAAGTTTCGGGTTCGTATCATCTACACATTGAAGTAATTTTTTAGAATTTATAATTCGTGCTCGACTGGGTTACTTTTTAAAAAGGGCCTCAGCAGCTTTTAGTAAGTCTTCGCGAGATTTATTACCTGCGGTTTTGGTGCCGGCTTGAAAATAATCACACAAATTCGCGCGCTCTTTTTCACGAATAACTTCGGCCGTAGTCTCGCGACACTCGTTGTAGATTTTGGGGTCATAAAATGTGCAGTTCTTGCAGGTGCGGGCATCGGCGCGACAATGCGGGCATTCGTCCCGGCGACTGATGCTGTCGACAAAACTCAACTCTTTACCACACGAAAAACAAGGGATTTTAATTTCAGCCACAACTCGCCTCGCGTTCTCGCCTATTATAATTCGCCGACCATAAACTTGCCGACTATCAGTGTTGCCGACTATCAGTGTTGCCGACTACAAATTTACACGACTACAAAGTTTTACGACTGAGATCGTGAATCGCTTCTATATGACGAATTGTGCCCGTAGCCGAGCGCATGACCACTGAGTGAGTCGCAAGGTGAGTGTTGGGCAACGTACGTACACCTTTAAGCAGGGGCCCATCAGTCACTCCAGTCGCGCAGAAAAGTGTT
Source organism: Bdellovibrionales bacterium (assembly GCA_043754135.1). Lineage (GTDB taxonomy): Bacteria > Bdellovibrionota > Bdellovibrionia > Bdellovibrionales > UBA1609 > RBG-16-40-8. The sequence continues at coordinate 3,751 of JAYUVI010000446.1, forward strand.
GAACCTTTCACTAAGTCTTCGAGCTTGTAAGTCTGCTCGAGATTTTTCACGCCCATTTTCGTGGCGCGAACGCGTTCTTCATCATTACGAAATTTAAGTCGACCTTGAAAATCGCCACCCATGCATTTAATGGCAGCCGCGGTGATCACGCCTTCAGGGGCACCACCAATACCAACGAGCAAATCAATACCTGAGTGATCTATGCATGTCGCCACACCGGCTGAAACGTCACCATCACTGATCAAACGAATACGCGCGCCGATCTCGCGAACTTCGGCGATGATCTTGTCGTGACGCGGGCGATCGAGAATCACTACAGTTACGTGCTCCACCGGCTTTTTGAGTTTTGCTGCAACCGCGCGAATGTTTTCACGCACTGATTGATCAAGATCGATTACCCCCCGAGCGGCAGGACCACAGGCGATTTTATCCATGTAAGTGTCAGGCGCATGCAAAAACTGACCGCGTTCAGCAGCCGCGATAACTGAGATCGCACCCTCGCCACCTTTGGCGCAAATTGTGGTGCCTTCGAGCGGGTCGAGAGCGATATCGACCGCAATAGCGTCGGCGCCTTTGCGACCTACTTTTTCGCCTATGTACAACATCGGTGCTTCGTCGCGCTCGCCTTCGCCGATGACAACCGTGCCATCGATATTCACAGAATCAAACGCTCTGCGCATGGCATCGACTGCCGCTTGGTCAGCAGCCTTTTCATTCCCACGGCCCATGAAACGCGCGCTAGCAAGAGCGGCCGCTTCGGTGATACGAACAAATTCTAAAGCTAAATTGCGATCCATGAAGAAACCTCTCTCACGGCGCCGGCGATTTTTCAAGAAACGTTCGCATATCGCGAGCGACTTTTTGC
>JAYUVI010000447.1:0-6396 GCA_043754135.1 Bdellovibrionales bacterium
AGCCAGTGATCTTGGCGAATTGAAAATCGTGAAGAACCCACTCCGCGCCATGCGGGCCAGGCAGTTTCGGTTAGAATGTACCGACTACGATCCCAGTCCACATCAGGTTTAAGCAAAGCATGTGAAAGCGAAATCACCTCGAGCGCCACAGGCTTAACTTCACTTAAAAATTTTTCATCGAAGATTTCAAGCAGAGTGTAACCGACATCGACAAGGCTAACATTCGCGTCGATAGTCCAACTGATCCCGCGATCACGTGCTTTACGCGCCGGTTTCACTAAAAGGAGAACTTGCGACTCTTCACCATGCAAATTCGTGGTGGCGATCTCGTCTTCGCGCGATTCGATGGCCCAACCGTTTAAGCCGGTGATAAAAACATAAGTGTTGTCCCAAACTCTCTGTTGCTTCAATTTCGTGATCAGACTGGCCAGCGATTCATTCACTTCACGCAACTGACTGTCTAAACTAAGAGCCCGCTCTTGCCCAAGATCATTTGCGGTTTTGGTCTGTTGAAAAAGTAAATCGGATAAGTATATGACCGAAAAAAACGGTGTACCAAACCCGATTTCTTCAAGCCAATTCTCAAATAAAGCAAAGTTTTGCTCAACTGTTCGGTAAGGCTTTTTTAGGGTGACGCGAATGTTGTCATCAAATAATTCGAAACCCTGATCAAGACCCGATTTGCTCCAAATAGGTGCGCCGCCAGAAAAAAAAGATGTGCGATAACCTTTAAAGAACGCTAATTCAGCGGCTGTAATAAACTTTTCTGACAGGTATTGCGAGCCATTATGTACAACCCCGGTTTCGCTCGGGTAACGTCCTGTTAAAATAGATGCCAGTGCCGATTGACTCATCGTCGATGGCGTGAAGGCGTGGGTGAAACGTACTCCTTCGTTACACAACACTCCCAGACCTTCGCTGAATTCATCATCAGTTTCGCCACAGAAGAACAATTCTGAATTCAAGGCTTCGACGGCAATCACTAGCACAGACGGTTTTTGGCTAGCCCGCCAATCACATGCGGTGAAAAGAGTTGCAGTTATCAAAAGGGTGAAGAGGACCAGACTCCGCATGTCATCAGTATGATAGCTTGACCATGCAAAACTAGGCCAGCGATAATTTAAGGATATTCGAGAATAACCTTAATCAGGAATAATACAGTCAAGGAGCTCTCTCATGCTCAGCGAAAAGTTTTTTGTGATAGCACAACTCGGTCACGAAGCGACTCTTTGGATTTTGGTCATTCTAAGTATTTTTAGTGTGGCTTTTATTTTTGAGCGCTACATTACACTCACGAACGTGTTGAAGAAAAGCGTCGAAACTTCCAAAAAAATTCAAGCGGCTTTGCAGAACAATAATTTGGCGCAAGTCGAAGAGATTGCTAAGGAGAATGATTCTTTCGAAAGTCGCGGCCTGGCTTATGGTGTTCGTCATGCGAAAGCCTTTGGCGCAAAAGGTTTAGAGGAAATTTTTAACTCTTACGCGCAAATTGAAAAACCTGAGCTCGAAAAGCGTTTAAGCTTTTTGGCAACCGTCGGTTCAAACGCGCCATTTATAGGTTTACTCGGCACAGTTTTTGGCATTATGGATGCCTTTCGTGGGCTGGCCACATCGACAGGCGAAATTCAAGCCGTGTTGAATGGCATTTCAAGTGCACTGGTCGCCACAGCCACCGGCCTTATTGTCGCTATACCCGCTGTTATCGCGTACAACTTTTTTCAAAAACGCGTAAAGCGTATCATGCAAAGTTTCGACAGTGCCCGCGACTTGTGTTTAGCGTATGCGAAATCTAAGGGCGGTAATTGATTTATGGCCGGTAAGCCGTCAGGTGACAGTGATGAGCCCATAGCTGAGATCAACATTGTTCCATTTGTTGATATTATTCTCGTGGTTTTGATTATTTTTATGATAACCACGCCGTTTATTGTTAAACCGAGCATCAATATTAATTTGCCTAAAGCCGCTAGCGGGCAAGAGACTACTCCATCTCAACTCACAATCTCGATTACAGCCGGTGGTCAGGCTATGCTTAACGGCAAAGACGCCACAGATGAAGAAATTACGGCTTTCGCTAAAAATGCGGTCGCCACTAAACCCGAAATGCAGGCAATTATTTCAGCCGATAAAGATGTCCCTCACGGGCGTGTTATTACAATCATTGATCTTGTGAAAACAGCGGGCATCGTTAAATTTGCGATCACCATAGATAAAAAATAAGGCTAAAAATAAGCTTCTGCAGTCGCTGCTGACCGCTTACTCCAAAGCGAGCGTCGAGATGAAAAAACAATCGCGTTAGACCCGCAGGTCGTCGACCGTTACGAAGAGCCGTGAAATTTTAGCCTGAAGATAATCTTTTAAGGTCATTTTCATTTGCTGACGTAAATGGATCGTCGAAAAGGCGTCGGGTATTTGCAAGACATCTTCGACTGACGTCATGATATTTGATTTGAAACCGCACGGGTTGATCCCCGAAAAAGCTCGCGGGTCACGGGAAAAATTGAGCGACAGCCCATGAGACGTAACGCCTTTCCTTATCGCAATACCGATTGAGGCTATTTTTTTATCACCCACCCAGACACCTGTGAGTGACGGAGAATCTTCCGTCGCGGGTAGAGTGCGCGCCTCACTCATAATATCGTAAATGGCGAGCGTCTCGACAATCGCACTTTCAAGCGCACGCATGTAGGCGTGCAAATCTATATTCATGCTTTGACTCTCTAGCGCATTTTCGTTGCTGCTTGTGACCACATTCATTCCACGGGATTTTTGTAAATCTACAATTGGGTAAACCACAATTTGACTAGGCCCATGGTAAGTGGCGCGTCCACCACGATTAGTTTCGCAGACTTCGCCTTGCCAGCCGAAGACATCGCCCGGTTTCGTGCCACGACCAGTGGTGACCACAGGTGGGTGTGTGCAGAAAATAATTTTCTGTGAAGATGAAGTGAGAACTACCCGCCCTGGTACTCGAGGTAAATTTTCTGTGTTTTCTCCAGCAAGCTCTTGCACTACTCGCGAGTCTACTTGTCGCAGAAATGTACGATCTTGCAATACTGCTTCTACAATTTGCTGCTGTTTTTCAACGGCGTCGAGGTAGGGGATCAATCCCCAATCTACAACTTCGAGTTTCACAAGTGCGCGCCCAACTGTTTCATGTACAAACTCTCCACGGTTTCTTTAAAAAATTTCACATGCAGCGATCAATGTGTGGCTCGTGAACTTTCCGCTCCGCCACCTGCACGAGATAAGGGTTTTTGAATAATGTGAATGGCGTGGCCTAGAGCGGCCTCGGCGGTCTCCATCACCACCTCACCAAGTGTGGGATGTGGGTGAATACTCAACGCCAAATCTTCAAGACGCGCACCCATTTCAATGGCGAGCACGGCTTCAGAAATCAAATTGCTTACCTCGGGCCCAACCATATGTACGCCAAGTACAAGATGCGTTTTGGCATCGGCAATAATTTTGACAAAGCCGTCGGTTTCCATAATCGAAACCGCACGACCGTTCGCTGCAAATGGAAATTTACCAATTTTCAAATCACTGTAGCCTTTAGCTTTGCACTCTTCTTCGAGTAGACCGGCACTGGCAATTTCAGGGTCCGTAAAAACTACAGCCGGTACTGACTTCACATCGTAAGCGCGATTGACGCCACCGATGACTTCGGCGACTAGCACACCTTCGTAACTCGCTTTGTGCGCGAGCATAGGCTGACCGCAGATATCTCCGATCGCGAAAATATTCGCCAAGTTGGTGCGCCTCTGCGCATCCACTTTCACAAAACCCTTTTCGTCAATGTGCAAACCAATACCTTTTAAATTCACTTGATCGCTGTTCGGTCGGCGACCCACCATAAGTAAAACTTTGCTGCATTTTATTTTTTCTGCTTTACCGTTCATTTCGTAGGTAATTTCATATTCGCCACCGCTCGCTGCATAGCTTTTTGCTTTAGCGCCAAAAATGACCTTCACGCCGTTTTTCTTTAACTTCCGCTCGACCACTTGCACGCAATCACGATCGGCCACGCCATTGAGTAAAGCCGCACTCGCTTCAAGCACCGTCACTTCACTCCCCAGTTTCGAAAGATACGAACCAATTTCTAAACCAATGTAACCGCCACCAATCACGACGACCGACTTAGGCAGCTCATCAAGGGCGAGTGCACCCGTCGACGACAAAATATTTTTCTCATCAATTTTAAAGCCGGGGATTTCGATCGGTCGTGAACCCGTGGCGATAATAAAATTTTTCGCCGTCACTGTGGTTGTAGTCGCAGCGCCGCCGCCCTCGCCCGCTGTTTTCACTTCGAGTTCAGTGGCAGATTTAAAATTCGCTTCTCCCCGAATAACGGTCACTTGATTGCCCTTCAGCAATTGCGAAACACCGCCCGACATTTTGTCGCAGACTGATTGCTTCCACGCCACCAATTTTTTCATATTGAGTTTTACATCTGATTTAATTTCAAAACCCATTTCCGGAGCATCATGCTTCACTCTATGCATAAAGTGCGAAGCCGAGATCATCGCTTTCGAAGGTATGCAGCCCACATTCAAGCAAACCCCGCCGAGAAAATCGCGCTCAATGACAGCCACTTTTTTGCCAAACTGAGCCGCGCGAATCGCCGCCACATAGCCGCCCGGGCCCGAACCAATCACACATACATCAAAATTTTGCACTGCCATTTTTTCTCCTTAAATTCTTAACGCCCTGCCGCTACCAGAAGTGAGTCCGCACTTAAATTTCCTAAACGCTTTAATAACGCCCTGCCGCTACCGGAAGTGTGTCCGCACCTAAATCATGTCTAAGACGAAGCGGCCGACGTTTTCTATTCGTTGTAGGAATGCTTTTAGGAAATTTGCTGCTACGGCACCATCGATTAAACGATGATCGCATGTCGCGGTGAAATTCATTACTTGTGTGGGCACAAATGTGCCGTCTTTGTAAACGGGTTTCCAATCTACCTTGTACATGCCGATAATCGCGACCTCGGGGTGATTGATAATTGGCGTCGCATACGTGCCGCCTACGCTACCGATATTGGTGATGGTGATCGTGGCACCTCTCATTTCTTCGAGTGCCAACTTACCATCGCGCGCTTTTTTTGCGAGATCTTGAATCTCTTTTGAAATTTCTAAAATAGTTTTTTGGTCGGCGTTCTTAATAACAGGTACGAGCAAACCATTCGGAGTATCAGCTGCGAAACCCACGTTATAATATTTCTTGTAAACAATCTCGCCCGCTTGATCATCAATACTCGCATTGAACATCGGGAATTCTCGCATTGTCGCAACGAGTGCCTTCATCACAAACGGTAAATACGTGACCTTCACGCCATATTTTTCGCCGGCATCTTTCGATTGCGCGCGCAACTTGACGAGTTCAGAAACATTGGCTTCATCCATAATCGTAAAATGCGGCACCACCTGTTTCGTCATCTGCATCTGCTCAGCGATTTTACGACGAATACCACGCAAAGGTACGCGCTCATCGGCCGCTTGCGCACCCGCATAAGCGCTACGACTCGGCAGTGGCATCGTCGGCGCTGACTTTGTTGATGCCCCTGCAGCCGGCGTAAACTGCGGCTGACCCGCCGCCACTGCACCTGTTCCACTTTTTGCTTTCATCACATCTTCACGAGTCACACGGCCAGCCAAACCTGATCCACCCACCGCATTAATGTCGACGCTCATTTCACGAGCCAAGCGACGTGTGGCCGGAGTCGCCACCACATGCACTTCAGCTGCCGGTGGGTAAACCGAACCTGCACCACCGTGACTGCTCGCCGCACCACCACCGCTTGCACTTGCTGAACCGCCACCAACCGCCGTTGCAGCAGAAACTGCCGCTGCCGGCTTTGCAGGCGCACCCATGCTTGCGCTCACAGCCGGTGCTGTTTTCGCAGGCGAGCTAGATGTTTGCGAAGCCGCCGCTGGCACTTTCGCAGCCGGAGCAGAAGCCCCAGCACCATCAGCCTCAAGCACAAGCAGAGTCGACTCAATCGGCACAACATCGCCCTCTTTCACTTTTAACTCTTTCACCACACCTGCGAATGGCGACGGCACTTCAACCGTCGCTTTGTCCGTCATCACTTCAGCAATGGATTGATCAGCTTTTACACTGTCGCCGACTTTCACGAGCCACTTAACCATTTCACCTTCGGTCACGCCTTCACCGATGTCGGGTAGTTTTACGTCTTTAGATGCCATGCTGTTGCTCCTGAGGGTTGTGCGCCGCTAATTCGGCTTTGCGCTTTTCAATTACACCTTTGATAAAAAATTCGCCGGCGCGATAAGAGCTGCGTACCAATGGGCCGCTCGCCACGTACAAAAATCCCATTTCTTCTGCAGTTTTTTGCCACCACGCAAATTTTTCGGGAGTGATAAATTCTTCGACTTT
>JAYUVI010000448.1:0-16702 GCA_043754135.1 Bdellovibrionales bacterium
CAAAGATTGATGAGAAAAAGCTGAAAGGCGTCGACACGACCAATCGTCGCGAACTTTCTGATGAAGAAATTCAACAAAATCTATTTAAGAAAAAAGGTGATGCCCCACCCACGATTGTTTTTCTCCCCATTTTTTATGAACGCATGGCGCGCGCTCTTGTGCGCATCAAATCGCGCGTGACCCAAAGCTTGAAGGGCATGAGCGTTGAACTTGATGGCAATGCTATGCTGACAATACTTGAGCAATTGGTCGCTGAAGATTGGTTAAAAAAATTGAACCCTGTTCGCGAGTCTTGCAAAGGCCGAAGCACCACCAATGACGCTGGCAATGAAGATACTTGCTGGGTGCCACTTTCGCAGCTGACGGCTGATGATGTGAAAGTTGATTTTAACGAGTCGCTCCTTGAATTGCGAATTCACGTGCCGCCTGAACTACGAACCACAAAAAAATCTTCACTTTTTCAGATGAATAGTAGTGACCTCGACGAAGTCACTGATCAACCTTCTTGGTTCAGTAGCTATATAAATACTAATTTCAATCAAACTATCCGTTCTGATCAAACGGCGCTAAAAAATGGTCGCGAACCTTATCTTGTTCATTTCGATTCGGGCACGCGCTTTGGCTCGCTTTTTGTCATCGATGCGAATGGCCGCTACACTGAAGAACGCGATGAGCTCGCCACTGAGGCCCCACCCTTTGTCCGCGAAGATGTTCGCGCTGTGATGAACTTTGAAAAAAAAATGTTGCGCGCGCAGGTGGGTGATCTGGTTTACCCAGTAAAAGGTTTTCAAGCTTATCGCCCCATGGCAGGGGCAACGGTGTTTTCGCAGTTTAGTTTGCAGCCATCAAACCTGACTTTGCCCGGCGGCGATTACGAAGTGTTTCTCGCTCGCCCATCAAAAGTGACCGCTTTTCTTAATGGGCAACCGATTCAAGTGCTCGAGCTACCGGCGGGTCGACATAATTTACGGGATTTTCCGTTCAGCAGTGGCTTAAACGATATTCGACTCGAAATTACGGATGATACCGGCCGCACCGAAGTGAAAGAGTTTTCGTATTTTTCTAATAATGAACTACTCAAACCCGGGCTGCACGAAGTTTCTTATTCGGCCGGCTCGCCTTGGGAAGAAGTCGAAGGCGAACGTATTTATGATTCCGCAATGGCAATCTACTCAGCCTCACACCGCTATGGTTTAAATCAGAATTTCACTTTAGGCGCGAACTACCAGCAAGACCCCAATCAGATGGTGGCTGGTGTCGAGCTCATGTTTTCAACTTTGATTGGTTATTTCTCAGTCGAGCCCGCCTACAGCACCAATAAAGGGCACGAAGATGGCTATGCGGGGCGCTTTCGTTATATCTCGCAAAAGCAGGTGCCATTAGAAAAAGATGGCGGAAGCAAACTGAAACAAAATCAGTTCACAGTTGTTGAAGCGACAACTTGGAGCAAAAACTTTGCGATACTCGGTGCCCCTGAGCAGGTCAACCCCACCGAAATGCGCGTACAAGCCACGCACTCGCGAGCCCTCGCTAAAAACGCCAATATTAATTTTAGTTTGGGTTATCAGTTCAATCGCAATTTCAACGAACGCCAAGATAATGCGTATAGTTTTGCATTGGGCGTGAGTCGGCGCTGGTCCGATGGCTTAACGACCAACATCAATTTTCACCACTCAAAAACTATTGGCGGCACAGAAAATATTTCGATTATGGCATTCTTAGTTTGGGCTATGCCGAAAGAACGACAATTTATTACGGCTTCGCATGATTCATCATCAAAGGGTTCGCGCGCGGACTGGACTTACCAACCGTCATCGGGAGTTGGCGGTTTCACTGCTCAACTCAACACGCAGAAGAAAGACACCGGCAGTGGATACGGTGGTAGTCTTGATTACATCGGCAATCGCGCCCGCATAAACGTCAACGAGCAAATTGAAATTCCCGAGAATAATCAAACTAACACTCCAACATATATAAAAACTGAGTCGACGAAAATCACCACTCTTCGCTTAGGTACCGCGCTCGTTTTTGCCGGCGGGCACTTTTCGATTTCGCGACCAGTGACCGATAGCTTTGCTATGCTAGTGCCGCTTGAAAACGTCAAAAAGCAGCACGTGATGTTGAACCCACAGAACGATGGCACATTCGTTTCACAAACAGATGCTTTAGGTGCGGCGGTTGACCCCGAACTGCCCTCTTATTCAGCCAGCAGTATTGTACTCGGGCAAAAGAATTTAGCTCCAGGCACAATGTTACCGCGAGATCACTTTTTTATTAAGCCCCCTTATCATTCGGGTTACGCCATTGAAATTGGTAGTGATGCCACCGTGTATTTAAAAGTGCTGCTCGCACAAGAAAATGGCACTCCACTTTCTATGATCGTCGGACAAGCTTATTATTTGGATGACACATCAAAAGAACCAGTCACTGTCTTCACTAATCGTCTCGGACTCGTACGTTCAGAAGGTTTTCGTCACGGTCACTACCGACTCGCCATTAGCGATGGCGAATTCGAACCGATCGAATTTGAAATCCCGAATTCGACGGGGATTGAATACGACGCTGGCACTCTTAAGTTAACAGTGAAAAAGAAATAAAATGAGGTTGGCCATGAAGATTAAACAAACTCGCACATGGCGAAAAAAAACGAAGTACGCGCAATTACTATTGAGCTTTTTGCTCATGACTGGCCCGTTAGCCGATGCGGCATGTAACCTTTCACTCGTTGTTACTAATATAAACGCGGCCTGGGATATGACTTGGACCGCGCAAGCGGTTTCTATACAAGTGAGTAAACTCAACCCTGCTGCTTGTACATTTGGTTTAGGTTTTTCTCAAGGTGGAGCTGGCAGTTACACCCGTTACGGAAACAATGCAGGTTCGCATTTGAACTATCAACTTTATCAAGACAGCGGCAAAACAAAAATTTTAAAAGATGTACCCGATGTCACCTCAGCCAATGATGTGATTATGATCACACTACCCGCGGGCAGTAATCCGCAAACTGAATTGTACTATTTTGATATCCCCTACTCTTCAGCAACAACGCCAGTTCTTGCCACTTCGGGTACTTATCTCGACACTTTTATTATAAATGCTTATGAGGGTAGTGATCCCACCCTGTTTGCAGCGCCGGCCGATGCCACTGCTTCAGTCAGTGTCACGATGACCGTACCAAAAATTATCGCGCTCTCGATGGTCGATACCGGTAGCGCTTTTCAAGATTCGGCTACAACAAAGACGATTAATTTTGGCAATCTTTTTACCGGCCAAGTGAGTCGCTTCGATTTGCGATTGCGCTCGAACGCGGGATTTAAGGTCTCGGTAAATTCAACTAATGGCGGCAAGATGAAACATACTACAAGCACCGCGTTGGTGCCTTATAGTCTGTACGTGAACAATGTGCTCGCGGACCCGACGGGAGTGATCCCCGTTCTGACGGCCTCGACAACGACGCCTTTGAATGGTCTTGGGTACCCCGTGAAAATTGTGGTCGGGGCGATCGCCGCTTCGGCGTTATCGGGTAGTTACGCGGATACTGTTGTGATTACTGTTGAGACGATTGATTGATTGCTAAAACTGAAACTCCGGTGAACCCTCTGGGGCCGAATAATAAAAAACTTCGAGAATCTGATAAGTTAGCCATTCGCTGTATCATATGTCGTAATTGTACGACATATCTGACATAGACAAGAAAAAAGGCACCGTACGATCGAATTAAGGCGCGACCATCGTGAGCACAACATTCATCTGGTACAACCCACCGAGCGGTAAATTGACCGTGGTGCCTTGGTAAGTCGCTGTGACAATACAATCTTCTTCGATTCCGAAAGTCGTAAGCGCAGCAGCTGTAGCGCTCTTGACATCAGTCCCCGCCGCCGTCAGCGTGAACGGTGTATTGTATGTTGCATCAACCGTCTGACATCCGGCCCGAAACGCGACTTTGAACCCGGCTCCGCCACCAAAATTGTAAGCATTGCTACTCGCATCTTCAGGGAAACCCGTCGCCGTACTACTCGATACCGTTAAACTTAAAATATCTTCATTGAATTTAAAATGGACTAGCCCAATGGGGTGATCATTCACAACTGCCTTCGGAGTAAGATCTAAATCCCCCGGCTGCCCGCGAATATAAACGCTGAAATAAGTAGGAACTATGCCAGCCACGCTAAGAAGAGCGATGGAGGTGTCTCCCGCCCATGCTGTCGGCATGATGAGTGAGAGCGTAACCATAAACGTAATGAGCAGATGTCTTAAACGACAGCTCAAAACTTCCCTAACCTTCTCCCACAACATGAGCTTAATCGGCGAAAACACAGCAGTACTTTAGTCTTGGTTCGAATCGAGGCGCGTTTTGGAAACGATTATCAGATTAAGACATTAATGCGGAGCGCACTGAGGCGCCTCGCCATTGGTTCAGCGCTCAAAACGCTAAAAGTAAAATGAGTGCCACGTTACCAATCCACGCGAGTGAAGTGACGAGGGGTTTTGTCGCTTTTTGCTTCGTTGTCAGCGCCACCGAATCACCGTACATGGTACGCGCGCTTAGAGTTTTGTCAGAATTTTCATTGAGGCCGAACATCTCTTTTATCCGGCGAAGTTCATCGGGGACACGTACCAAATTGTCGTCTTTGATCTCGATACGATCTTGTTTTTCGATTACTTGCACGGTGATGATCTGCCGATCCACATTCACCACTTTACCCTCAGCAAAAACTTCGAGAGTTGAACCATCTTGAAAGACCGGGCGAATTTTATCGACGAGAATGCGGATTAACTGCACATTGTCGCCCACAGTAATTTGCGTGCCCACCCCGATATCGGCTTTAAAAAGTAGCTTTTCGCCTTCGGAGTACGACGGCCGACCAATAATCGAATCGGTCACCACCGCACCTTGATAAGGAATCGTCGCGAGAAAATCATAGAGTAATTTTTTGACCGAATCACCGAGCTGTTTGCTGACCTGAATCGCCGGGTGCATTTCAATGTCGCCCGCCCAAAGAGTAAGACCATTTTTTGTTTCGTAAACACGCATGCTCAGCTTGCGATCAACCACATAAGTGACGATAAGCGCGTCAGCATCAAGCAAACGGCCCAAAATTAATGCATCTGCAGGTTGTAACTCACCACGAGATTGAAATACATCTTTCGCTTGCATAAAATTCTTGCTAGCCACAAAAAAGCGTTTTGATTCGGTGAGTTTTTCGCGAAACTCCCACCACGAATTTTCAGCGGCCGCGTCGAGTTCTTTCGGGGTGTGGATTGGGAAAACCGTAACTCTCTTCACTCGTTCGTGTGTCAGCTGTGCATAGGCCAGCGGGAGTGAAAAAAAACTCAACGCTACGAGCGCCACTAATGTTTTAGCTAGCGTTTTCGCTAGTGTCGCAGGTATCGAAATGACTTTGAAAATATTTTGGTCGAACACCCTTAATTCCCCCAGAAATACGCTATCAGTGGCCCCCGCTTTGCACAACACTTTACACATTCGAAATGGATGCGGTTAAGCCATTGTATAGGGCGTTAACCTGTCGATTTTGTTTACAGATGGGCCCGATAAGGTCCGTCGGGAAAGGTGATCGTGAGACTTCGGCTATCAATTTTAAATGCGGTCTCAATAAGCATGACCGCTTTAACTACAGTTTTAATAAGTATGAGCGCGCACGCTGGCTGTCTCGACGCTCCGGCCGATGGACCGCTTTACTTATACAAATCGATGGCGATGTGCGACTACGCACCGAATTTAAAAAAGCTCAAAGGCGAATACCTCCGCACTTTAGCTGATCCCCAATTACGCCCGCAAGTGACTGATGAATTGCGCAGCCAAGTTCTTATGTCGGCCATTGAATACTACGGTGGGGCTGAGCCCGCTGTAAAAAGAAATGACGCCATGGTGGTGATACTGACTCAACCGACTGATCTTTTACAATCTAAAAATACCTACGCCCGCGATGTCGCTAAAGTATTGAAGGAGGCCCTGTCAGGTGATTTTATTATGCCTGAAATCGCGCCGCAGTTTTTAGAGCACAAAGCTGAAATTGTTGCCTATTGCAAAGCCAGTCGCGTACCATTTTCGACTCGAATAGCCGGCCAGTCCAAAATGGTCAGAAATCTTCTCGCTTCGAAATTTTCAATCGATAAGCTGGTCAGGATGATCACCCATGAGGTCAGCGGCGAAACTCTACCTATCGATCACGATATTTTTATCGATACTCTGGTTTCGATGAGCGCGGGTATGCAGCCTGAGATGAGCTCATTCGAAAGCCAGAATTGCCAAAAGTTAATTGATGATGTTTATGAAATTTTACACCCCTACAGCGTTTCTAATAAGACAAACGGTGAGACCAAAGACAATGAAAGCACCGCCATCAATTTACCGCTGGCGCTTGCTGTCGCTGATTTAGATGAACGTTTTGATTTAGCACTCAGTTATATGATCGACTTCTTTAAAAGCAAATCATTGACCAATAGGCTATCGGTCGCAAACGGTGCAAAAATACACAACGGCTCCATTAGTTATTATCCTGCTCCAGAATATTTACATGAAGTCCAAACGACCGATACTTGGGCTGTCGCTCAGCAAGCGATTACCCGGGCCTATGGTTCGCAGTTGCCACTCGCGCAATTGAATGATTACACCCTGAAGTTATGGACCGCCTTCACCAATGATGATGCGATACCTTACTTCGCCAATTTATTAATCGAAATTTTAAAGACTACAAACCAACATGAACGGGCCGCAAAGATGAGAGCCCTTTTAGAACCTAATTTTTCTCATGTATTAAACTACGTGTCTGAAGCTTTGAATCATAAGGGCGTAAAAAACCCCGACGGTGTTTATATAGTTCTTCAGCAAGCTGGCAGCGGTTTGCACCATTTGGCTGCAGGCGTTTACACAGCTTACGAATTAAAAAAGCGGGGCCACTCTGATGAGTCGGCACTTTGGGCTGCTTTTGTTATGGGATTGGCTTATGAGGCACGAGATTTTGTGAGTCATATGCTCGATCGCACAGTTGGCCATAGGGACGCTTATCAAGATGCAGTCGAAACTATAATCGAAAATCAATTAGTACCCGACGCATCAAATGCTGCAGAAAAGGGTTTTGATTTTGTGAAAATTTATGAAGCGACGAATGCCCGATGGGGAACGCCGTTGCAACTCGCAAGCGGAACGCCTAAAAATGCCCAACAAATTCTAGACAAACTCAAGAGCGCTAGTCAAGCCCAACTCAGCGACATCGCCAATTTTAAAATCGATAGCACCAATCACTTAGACGGCGCCAAGATTGGCGTCGCACTTTTTCATCAGGCGCAGCCTCAAAGTAGGCGAACACTCAACACCAAAATGAGAAGTCACGGTCAGTTCGAGATCGAAAACTAATTTAAAATTTCGGCGAAACTAAATAATTCTGCAAACACGAAAGTGTTGGGTCCACAGCGCAAGTCACGGCGCGGGCCGCATTGACCACTCCACTCGTTCGCACTTTCTCTACCAACAGTGGCGTTTGCGAAACTGTAGCTTTCATAATCGAGACGACTTGAATCGCGGTTAAGCGCGGGTTCGCTGAGCGAATCAACCCCGCCACTGCTGCTGCTACTGGTGTAGCGAACGAAGTGCCATCGCCGGTGGCCCACTCCGCACTACCTTTTTCGACCCACAAACCCATAATGTTCACACCGGGTGCGGCCATGTGAACTTTGGTTTTGCTGTAGTTAGAATCTTTCCACAAATCAGTATCACGGCGTGAAGCCGCGATGGTCAGCATATTCGGCATTTTGTAATTGGCTGGGTAATAATTATTTTGCGGCAAATCGTTATTATCGCCACCGTTGCATGCGGGTACAACGATCACAATGTCTTGCGCCGCTGCCCGCTTCAAAGCATTGCGTAGGGGTTGATCATAACCGACTTCACCAAAAGACAAATTCAAAACTTTTACACCACGTGAAATCGCATAATCAATACCGCGGATGGCGTCTTCATTGTCGCCGCCGCCGTCGCCATCTATAAAACGCACAGGTAAAATCGAACACTGCGGGCACACACCGACACTGCCCATGCTGTCATTTTCGCGACTCGCGATAATCGAAGCTATAAAAGTACCGTGACCGTTGTCGTCGTATGGGAGCGCCTGTTCTTCAGAAAAATTCCAGCCCACGCAATCGTCGATAAAACCGTTTTCGTCATCATCGACTTTATCAAAATTGCAATCGGCTTCATTGCGGGCAATGAGCGGCGCCATTTCTGGATTATTGTAATCGATGCCGCTATCAATAATGCCGATCACGACATCAGGTGAACCCTTGGTGATCTGCCAGGCCGAAATCGCATCTGTGCCACGCAAAGTAAGGTGCCAAGCGCGTGGTAGGATTGGATCTGGACCGAGCTTCACTGGCGGCAACGGCTCTAACTTCGGCGCATGATAACCGTCGGCTGCAAAAGCCGACGACGGACTAAATGTAGTAAAAAGATTCGTAAGAAGACCCGCACTGAAAACCAAATTAAAAATGACTGCAATTGCTCTGCGCATGCGGCCCCTCCCCTTGAAGCTCAATTCTTTTAGGCAATAATCAAGAGTAGGCGGTCGAAATTAAAAATCAATAAAATATTATGCTGCTCGTGGTTGCTCACTCCCCGCGAATTTGCCGTTCAGCTGGGTGATCGGTAAGTAATCGCGAAAAATCTCGCGCGGTTTTACGCGAATCTCATGCCTCATACGGTTGTTGTATGAGTTCCACAACAGCCCTTCAAACATCGCGGGGTCCAAACCCAACTCCCGCAAGTGTTCTGACGCTTCGTCAAGCCATTCATCGGGGTTGCTCTTCCACCTCTCGTAATCTTCAGCTGTATATTTTTTTGCGAAAGTAAAAGGTGTTTTGCTGTTCCAGCAATGGTTAATGAGCGCGCGAAAATAAATGACCTGCAACGCCGCCGTAAATTCATTCTCGGGCGCATCAAAAAAACGTGCTTCAATCCGACCTGTCACTTTACCGAAACTGGGTTGCCACTTCTCTTTACTGTTACGAATGTCGAGACCTGGTTTGTAAACCTCAGGCAAAATGGGCGTCATGATCGCCGTCACATTGAGAGGAGCGTACTTCGGTTTACGGCCCACGATCGTATTGAAATATCGCAATCGATAAAGCATGCGACCGAAGCCCTCCCAGCTACTGCCTTTAAAATTATTCATTTGCGGTTTGAAAAACCCATTCAGCTCGACGGGCTGAGCTGCGTGCATGCGCAGAGGGTGTGTCCACATAAACATAATGAGCTCTTGGTTCGACTCAAAATATTTAATCATATTGGCAATCGCCTGCGTGCCCACTTCAGGCGAAACTTGCGCCATCAAATTTTCTAAATCGACATTGAAATGGCCACCGCCAGCGGCGCGACTCGGCGCCATGCCCATTGCCCGCGAAGCCGCAAACATCTGACTGATTCCGTCAGCGGTACTGTGCGGAGTGAACCTTGGCGATGGCACCTCGATATGGCCACCCCAAGCGCGGCGCACTTGACCGTCGACGTAGTAACGGCTGATGCCGTCCCACTCCACACGCCAAGTTTGATTCTGTTGATCTTTCACTTTGTAGCGCACGACAATGCCGTGACCGTGGCCATCGCCGCCATTGGCATCGACCTCTTCTTTAGAGCCAAAAAACTGACGCAATTTTTCAGCGAATTTTTTAATGGCAGAATCAGCTTGCTTGCGACTCAGCGGCTCAGACCCAGGGAGGAAACGATGCGAGTATTCGAGACCAATCGGTATCGCATTCACGTCGATGGGCCCGGTGACGGGTACATCGAGCGCAATCGGTTGCGTCGGGTACGGCTCGAGATAATTTTCGAAGTCAACATCGAGGCGCATTTGGCGCGCAAACGCGTACATGAGCAACTCGAGCGATTCGACTGTTTCAGCTCTGAGGTCACCGAGTTCGACTTTATTGAGCTTTTGTTTCATACCCTTGTAAGCGGCGAGTTGATGGAGATATCTCTGGGCAATCTGCACTAAACCATCAGCGTATTTCTTTTGTTCTTTTTTAAGTTTTTCTTGTTTAAGTGGCATCGACAAGCGTTGATCCCATGGGAGTACCGGCGCAATCACCCGATTGCGTACGTGGTTATGCGCAAGTGCATGTGAGCTGTGCTTGATCGCTGGGTGCACGAGCTCAAATTTTTTCAAGATCGCAATTTGGCTCGCATCGAGAAATGGCGCCGCGATTTCAGAAATATCGGCAGACGGATTGAAATTCAATTCGCGAAAATCGCGCAAGCCCGAGTAATCGCCCGAGCCTAATCGCGCTTCAAGCATGGTCGAAATAAAATCACGTTGAGCATTTTTATTGCCCGAACGTAACTCCCAATCCGGCACCATGCCCTGCCCTTGTTCTGGGATATCAGGACTAGCGGGAAAAGCCCTCGCCCCCACCATGCGATATTTATTTTTAAAAGTTTTAGGGTCATCGCTCACAATGCTGAGATGTAAGCGTTCAAGCGACGCGCGAGTGTAAACACCTAAGAAGGGGTGCGCCATTACGCTCTCAACTTCGTTCGGGCTTCGGTGCATTTGACGCCAAAATAAATACCAAGTCGCCGAATCGAGCAGCTCGACATACCGGCCCGCCATTTTCGCACGCGCTTGAGCATCGTCAGGCCAATCGTGAAAAAGGTGGGTATGCCCTACGCGCCCGTCGAGATACTCTTCAGTTTGATCGCGCAATTGCAGGTAGAGTGCGCGGTCACCGGTACCCCGACTCAGGCGCACTTCGTACGAGCCGAGATCATCACCGACGGTGACGAGTTCAGGAGCCTCGGGCCCGCGCGTGACATCATCGAAACTTAAAATATCATTCTCAAAAAGTCGCACTTTGAATTTGAGCGGCAGTGCCGCGAAGGTGTCATTGAGTGACATTAAAAAGTTAAACCGAGCGGTGACGTTCATCTCGGGCCACTGCTGGGCAACATCGGTCATCAATTTCCGCTCTGAGCCGCCTTGCCCGGTGAGTTTATCAATTTCAGATAACCAACGCACAAGACTGTTTTCACTCGCCATTGATGCTTTATACGTACGCATTTCTTTTTTAAACAGTTTGTTCAGTTTGTCTTTTGCTTCGGGCTTGAGCAGCGAAAACCATTTCTCAATTTCTTCGTAATATAAACCTTCTTTTTCAAAAGAGTGCACGATGGGTGAGTTTGAGCCGTACGCTTTTACCAAACGGGATTTCGCTTCGGCCAGGTTCTTTTGGCGCGCGTCGCCGACTGTTAAAATATTTTGTAACTCGAACGCGGTTTTAGCGCTCAATACTTGGGCGCAGTTAGCGACTAGTCGAACCGCTGCGATTTTTTTTGGCGGCGGTGATTTTTCAGGCGCGGCTTGGACACTGAGCCCCCAACCGATCCCGGCTACGATCGCCACTTGAAACACTGACAAAATGTAGTTATTCCCCATCACTCACTCCCCAGAAAGTGAGCTTTCTTCTCGCAAATGCGCCGATCGCGCAAAGCTACCCCAGAATTTGTACGCCTTTAGACTAAAATTTTACGGGGTGAGAATTTTTTATCGCGGTTACTTCTGCAATTTTTTTGTGGTTTGAGGGGGTGGCGCATTCTCGCGAAACCGATATATCGATTAAAAAACCGATATATCGATATTTTAATCGATATATCGGTTTCTTTGGCAAGCCCTACCGAACCCAGAATCGGAATCAGTCTCGGTTCGCAGTCAGCAGTCAGCAGTCAGCAGATCTGTTGGCGGTTTCGGAAACTGTTGGCAACCAATTTCCCAACGTACATTTTGTAAACTTATAAATTGACAAAATGTACAGTGCGTTTTGGAGTCGACGGGATCGACTTTAACTTTTGAGTGATTAAACTGAACACAAGATGCCGACAGCCGCGACGGATAACCCGACCCACCGACACCCGATCTCCCCGAAGTCGAAATTACTTTTTAATAAACCTTCACCGCGGTCACCAAACAATATCTTCCCGCGGAATTTCGATCCAACCTTCGCCAGATGGAAAATCACTTGGCCGCGGCTCACATTGTCCGGTGTGTTTTAACACTGCTGTTAAGGCGCACAGAAAAGCATCGAAAGCGTTCGCGTTCTGTACCATCATGCGGACATCTTGCTCATATATAAAAACGCCCGCACGTTGAATAAGCTCACGTAAGAAAACTTGGCGGGCTTCATCGCCACCGGCCTGGTGTTTGTGAAAACGCAAATACGATTTCTGCACATGCAATGCTCGACCGATGCGCCATAAACTCAAACGGGGGTGCACTTCAATAGTTTTCATGGCCAATCGACGATTCAAAAACTGCGCCCGTGCCGTTAGCGGAGCACAGTTGGCCCCTAACGCCTGCTGCACATGAAAAACCTCTTCCAGTTCAGTCGCCAAATACTGCTCGACGCATCTTTCGGTGTAAGGAGTGAAAAGCTTCTTCGCATTCCCTCGACCTTCGAGTTCACGATAGTGCGACCACATCCATTGAATTTCGCTGACATCGCAACTCTCGTAACCTGGGCACTGCAATTGACAGGTCATGCACTTTGGCAACGTCAGCGGCACATTGTAAGCCACACATTGCAAACCGTTTTTCGCCTGAAGATTTTTATTGGTTAATTCTTCGTGTAACAGCAGATCGGCTGAGATATCGCCTTCAGCTTTTAATTTATCGTTAATTTCGCTTAAGAAAATTTTCTTTTTGTCGGTGAAATATTCGACGTGGGCGACGCAGGTTTTGTCAGATTTACCGCCACCCAAAGAGATGCCGGTAAAAGTTAACCGATCGATTCTAACGGCTGGCGCTTTCAAATCGGCGTCGTTCTCAAGGATAGCTGCAGCCGTAGATTTTGGTTGGGGCGTATTGGCCAAGGATTTTAGCTTGGGCGCTTTCGGCGAGGATTTTAGTTGGCCGTGACCAACTCGGCTTTTTCGCAAACTCGGTCTCTTGAGTTTGCGGCCCAATTGACGGGCGAAGCCTTTAAGGTTTGAAATCCTCTTTTTTGACATGCGAGAGAGATCCTTTCGTGCAACTGGCTCTCGGCCCAAACCATCACGCAGCCGCCTCCACCTGCTCCACAAATTTTAACAGCAGCGCCGCCTGTTTCAAAAATAATTCTTGTTAGATCTTCAATTTCAGGACTCGTAAACGCCGGCGCCAGCTTTATACGCGCATTAAATTCACGCTGAAATAACGGTGGTAATTTATGCCATTCGGCTTGACGACAGGCTATAGCTGTATCTTCAGCTATACGTGCGATTTCTTTTAAGTTTTCAAGCGTCGCCTGATCACCCTCAATCACTGCTTTAATCACTTGCCAATTGTTGATACCCGAATGGTGCGCTTTACCCGTGTATATCAACATCATATTTTGATTAAAAACATCTTGCGAGAACGGCACATTTTCAACCCGCACACCGTCAGCACGATAATGAAGTATGTTAAGACCCGACAACAAAGCGGGGTAATAATCTTGCGTACCCGTTGGCGATGCTATCACCTTCGCTTCGAGATTATGCGCGAGGTGGACCGCTTCATCTGCCGACAACTGCGTTTCACTTCGCTGGCAAAAAGCCCGAATCAAGCTGATGCATAAACTCGAGCTACCGCCTAACCCGCCGCCCACCGGGCTCTGAGAATAAGTTTTTAAATTAAAACCATAATCAGGCTGAAAGTATTCCAGTACCTTTTGCACGAGGAGGAGCTCGCGATCACTCGACGCGAGCATAGCTTGCAAACTCGGGAATTCATTTTTGTATTTAAGGTCAACTATTTCGAGTGACAGGACTTTATCTGTTCGCGGCTCTAAATCACAACCCGTGAAAATGTCGATAGCGATATTCACGGTCACACAATCACCAACAAAAAGGTGGAGCGGCCAACAATCGAGAGTGCCGCCAGCAAGATCAACACGCGTTGGCGATTTTACACGAATCATTTTTTGTCCTTGATCGGTACGTCTTCAGTTATTTTTTTCGCAAACAGCGCATCCACTTGCGCGCGGGGTACATTAATATATTCGTCTGACAGGCTGGTTTTGGCCACATAAAATTCTCGACGGTCTTGATCTTGCTTCATGCCACGATAGGAAAACTCAAAAAGTAATTTATTGGCGGCATCGTAAACTTCGATATACGACTTCGACTTCTGTCCCAAACCTGCAGGCGCCGGCGCAAAACTATCCGCATTTAAATTATGCAGATCGCTCAGCAAACTAATAACCTCTGAACTGTTCGCCGCTTTCATAGTTTTGGCATCAGCAGCTGGCTGCGCTTGTGGAGTGGTAAGTGTCCAATCCAAAGTTTGCTTTTCAAAATTCATCACGCCATCGTTATGAACAACTTTTAGCTTCGCTGCTTGGGATTGATCGTACTGAAACATAAACGCTTTATTACGAAAATGGTTGAGATCTTGCAGCAACCCCGCGACGGTGTTTTCGTTACCCGTGTAAACCGCCTTATTATAAGTGGCTATGTAAGTGGCATCGCCCTTAGGCGGCACGTAAAAACTCACCTTAATATTATTGCCGTCACTATTCGTCGGAGTTTTCAACGAGGCCTCAATCACCAAATTGGCTTTTGGGATATTATGCCGATTCAAAGTTTCGGGGGTAATGTCATCGCCAACAATAGAGACCGCGCGCAACTCGCGCAATTTGTCTAAATACTCTTCGACCTGAGCACCCTCGACTAATAGTTTCGGCTGGCCTTTCGCTTGCCACTTTTCCGCGCCCTTTTCGCCGACGCGCTCAAGGTCGACATCGGCATTTCTGCCTTTTGCATCGAACTTGATCTTCAAATGGGTGAGAACGCCCTCGTCAATTTGCTGCAAATTTTTTAAGCGAAAGTCATCAGCCACTCGGCCCAATGCTGAGTCAAAACTCGTACCCGCCACCCATATAGTCGCTTCGTCATCTTTTTTAACGTAGTAACCTTTGTCGTAAGTCTGCACGCTGCCAAAAACTAATTTATGTTTCTTGCCATTCACCATAGTGAATTCGAACTGCGCCAGTGGTGCTGTAAACCCGTACTTCGCATCTTGACCCGCTTGCGCGCTGGCATCTGTATCGCCGGTATCTAAAGCCTCAACATTTTGCGCGAACACCGAGCGAAAAAACGAAATAACGGCTTCACGGTCGGCAAGGTCTTGAACCGGAGCAACCACTTGCCACGCCCCATCTTTCTTCAAGGTGAACTTAGTACCGGCCTGCCATTCGGTCACGTCTTCGGCTTTAAGATCGCGAAAAATATAATCTTGCGTGGTTTTCTCTTCGCCTTCGGTTTCGCTTTTTTTAAATTCAAACAGCGCGAATCCGCCCACCGCTACAACGATGAGAGCTAAAACTAAAGTGCCACGAAATTTCTTCATAAATTTCTCCTGCGGTACCAGAAGAATCCACTCAGCACGAACAGCACTAGCGGTAAGCTCATGCCTGCGAGAAAAATAAAGCGGTCTTTATCGGGCGTCACTTGTAACGGAGTGGCCTCCATGTTCTTCGGGCGAATCGTCAAGTTGGTGTCGTCATCAAACAAAAATGCCACTGCATTTATGGCGAGATCGAAGCTCACCCATTGTTGAATGCGCCCATTAACAAGAAAATCGCTATCGCCAAAAAACACGCCCGAAAATTTATCGCTTTTTACGGTCATCGCGAGAGACACGCCATGACGATCAGGCGTTTTCACGGCTGCCGGTGTTGAGGAAGTGTATGAACGCGGGTGACTTTTCACAATGTCACGGTAAGTGTACTCGGTTGGGGCATCAGGCGCTTTAGCTACCTCGCTCGCCGACGAGAAAACCGCAACTGCTTGGCCCGGCTTAAAGGCTTTCGTAATGGGACTTGTGGGATCAAATTCACTTCCCACGGCGCTGACTAAGCCATCTTCAATATTGGTTTCGTTCAAGACAAAGTTATTACGAAATTCAACACCAAAAGATTTGGTGAGTAACGCGAGCCCGTGTTTTTGACCAGGGTCAATGGCCACAAATAAGTGGCCACCCTCTCGACCGAATTCGCGAATCAAACCGATTTCTTTATCAGAGTAGGGCTGGCGTGGGCCCACAACAGCGACTACCGCAGGCGGCGCCGGCATTTTATCCCGCAAAGCCAAATTGATTTTGCCCACGGTGTAACCGTCGGCGCGTAGGGCTTCAGCGAAACCTTTCAAGCCGTCCATACCCGCTTCATCGATGTCTTTTTCGCCATGGCCGGCAACAAAATAAATATTCATGGCGGTATCGCGGCTAATTTTCATAATCGTCGAGGTGACTTGGCGCTCTTGGTATACCGGACGCGCAGGGTTGCCCTCACCCTGTATAGGTAAACGGCGATCTTTGAATTCCATTATCGTGGCAAAAGCCTGGCCCTCACCTAAATACTTTTTGGCGAGTTCGACTTCGCGATTAGCATCGATCACCTCAACTTTGAAACGCGGGCTGAGGTCTTCATACATTTTAAAATCGTTGCGAATGTCGCGAGCATTGTCTTTAAAGTTTTTGCCTTTGTAGAAAATGCGAACGGTTAAATCTTCTTTTAAACTTTTCACAATACCGACAGATTGGTCAGTGAGACTGTTGATCTTTTCTTTGGTCACGTCGAAAGTTTTATCAAATCGCACGCCCAAATAATTGACCGCAACAAACAAAGCCAAGCCGAGCAAAAACATCACACCCATATTCATGCCATGCTTGGTCGTCTT
>JAYUVI010000449.1:0-2258 GCA_043754135.1 Bdellovibrionales bacterium
TTTATGATTTTAAAGTGCACTTACATCGTAACTCTTACAGTCATTACAACTATAAAACTTTCAGTGCGTCTGCTGACATTAAATCGCCGAATTATCTAAAACTGATCATTGATGGCGAGCGAAATCTTTCGCCAGCCACCGCACGCAAATTCGCGAAGGCCATGGGATTGGACCGCGAAGGCATCGATGAATTTTTATTGCTCGTTGAATATGGTCAGGCTCTTGACCCGCTGGAACGCAATCGTCACCTAAAAGCGTTGAACGAATTTCGCGTTAAGCAAAGAGTGAGATCGGGTGAGTTGACTGATGAAAAACTCGAGGGCGCGCCTCGTTGGGTGAGCTGGGTTTTGCACGCCATGGCTGATCAAAAAGGCGTGGATTTTTCTGTCGATGGCTTAAGAGATTTGCTTCAAGGTAAAGTGAGTGCCGATGACATTCGCCGTTCACTCCAGCAGTTACTCGATTCTGAAATGCTCCAGATGGATTTGCAAACTGGTAAAATTCGCAAAGGTGTAGCCCCGCCCCAGCAAGAAGAAATACCGCAAGATTTGATTCGCAAGATTCAGTCTGAACTAATGTATTTGGGTATGGAGGCCCTGCTGAACGGCAAGTCCAATGAACGTGAAATTGGCACGCTGACAGTTTGTTTAACTGAATCTGAATTTGAGAAAATTAAATTTGAATTGCGCCATATGCGTAAGCGTGTTTTAAAAGATGCTTTGGTGAATCGCGAACAAACGCCTGGCGACCGCGTGTACCAGTTGAATATTCAGATGTATCCGCTAACCAAAAAATCGAAAACCAAGTCGATTTAAACGTGGGCGCAACTGCGAAATAGCAGACCCGTTTTTAGAAACCTAGAGATAAAAAGCGAACACAATGGGGATCAGAATAGATGCCGCTATTGTAGTGAGTAGCAAGATCATCGACACTTGCGCCACGGGTAAATGCAAATCGAGAGAAAACGCCACGCTATTGGCCGGAAATGGTACAAGCGACATCAACACCATTATCGCACGCTCAGGCGCGGTGAGCACTCCGCCAAAATTCATATCAAAAACGATCACTATCGCCACCAACGCTGGCCATACCAAAAATTTTACGAAAAACGCAAAGCCCACTTGCTGCCACTCAATGGCAATGTTTTTTAGGGCCGATAATCCGAAGCCAATCATCATCATGCCGAGCACAGAGTAAACAACACGTAATCCTCCTAGTAAAGTGAGCCACGAGCTATCGGCCGCGAGAGTAAAGCCGACAAAATAATTTAAAATAATTGCTAAGTTAAACGCGTAGAACGAAGGCATGCGCAGTAGTCGGCGCAGACTGTGCATAGGCGAAAATTGACCGCGTGACAGTAGGTAGTAGCCGACAGTGTTCTCGCAAAACGTAAAACCAAAAGCGCACAGTATCGCGAGCGCGAGTGAGTCTTGACCCAAAACCGCAACTGCCATGGGCAAACCAAAATAACCTGTGTTGCCAGAGCCACATGCATAGGCCAACACTGAGCGTTCTTCATTGGGCAGACGGTCTTTCAAAATAAAAAATACAGCCACAGAAACGCCAGTGCACAGAATAAAGAATATAAGTGGCAAAAATAAATGATTGGTGGTCAAGGGCATTCGTAGCAGTCCCATCCCGATCACGGATGGAGTTAAGAAATAAACGAGCAGTTGTGCCACGCGCCTAGGTTTAACCCAACTAAAACGCGAGAGATAAAAGCCTACTGCGATCATCAAGTAATATGGGGAAAGACTTAAAATTAAATAAATAATCCCGATACTATTTTAAATAACGAGACAAGGCAAAAAGGAAAGGGGCTTGCGCTCCCCTTATCCGATACGAGCATAGTGAGGCAAAGTTTGCACGGTCGTCGTGACTGGCTCCTCAGGCGCGTGGCTATGACTGCTGTTAATTTGGCGTTCAATTGCGCGATCAATCATCTGATCAAGGTTGATCCCGAGAGTAGAGAGAAGCGCACCTAGGTCACTGGCACGAATTTCAGTATGGCTTTTGAAAAAGCGATTAATTGAAATTCGCGACATTGAACACGATTTTGCGATCTCCTCTTGAGTAAAACCCTGTAACTTGGTGAGGACTGCTAATTTTTTACCGAGACTTGAACCTATTTGACTCATAAAACCCCCTTATTGGTGGAGTCACATATTCTCCACTTACCAAGAGTAGCAATTGGTATACCAGCATTTTTGGGCGCAAAGTGGCTCTAAGGTGCGGACACACTTGTGGTAGCAGCAGGG
>JAYUVI010000450.1:0-2053 GCA_043754135.1 Bdellovibrionales bacterium
GTTCAAGGTCATACGGGCACCATTTGTACTTCAAATTTTGGTGCGCAAATGGGTAACATTAGTTCGGTAATTCGTGATCGTACTTTCGATGCACCGAAAAAATTGGCATGCACTCCCGATGAGTCTGCGATTCGCATCACTACCAAACCAGAAGGCTATGCCTCGCAAGTCGATTTCACTATCGATAGCAATAATAAAGTTCATTTTTCAAATGTGCCAATTGGGGTGATTGTGACCTTTGAGTACGACTGTCCGAGATTTTAGGCAGTTTAGCCAGGTCTTTGACGAAACGAACTCTAAGTGCCGCCCCTGAATATAAAAAATTTTTTATGCGACGTCTTTTTTGCCAACGTTTAAAAGATAACCGCGACCGTATATGTTGACCAATGTGGTCTGTAAATACGGTACGGCTTTTTTCAGTTTGGCAATTTGGGCATCGATCGAGCGAAGCGATATTGGTGCATTGTCGAAAACATGTTTATGTAACCATTCGCGAGTCAGTAATTCGCCCGGGCGCTTAATTAGTTCAGTAAGAATGCGCATCTGAGTGGGAGTGATGCGCATTAATTCTTCTTTGTAATGTAAGATATTTTGTTGGATGTGGACCACTAAATCTTTGTGGCTTAGAGTTACTGCTCGTTGCGGTAGCAGTGAGGTGGGCGTGTCATTTCTCTCCAGTGGCACTGATCTATAGTCCGACTTCTTACTTAAACTGTGGATGCGCGCTCGAAGGCTTTCGATAGGAGTTGTGGCTAAAAGATAGTGATCGGCCCCGGCTTGAAAAGCGAGAAGCTCTTGCCTTAGTTCATAATGTGGCGCGATCACCATAAGACCCATATTGAAATGCGCAGTAGATGACAAAATATTCTGTAGGAATGGCGCGCGTATTTTAGCTTCGGCGTAGATAAGGACATGCGGCTGCCACGCCTGCAACAGCGGTAAAAGTGAATTTTCGTTGATGATAAATGTGACTTCGAAATCGCGCTCAAGCGAAGGCTGCCATGAGGTCACATCTAAGGGTTTTGTATGAAACACGACTATTCGATGCATAAAGATTTATCGGTGAAAACACTGTTGCGAAGAAGTCGAGGTTTTGAGTATGTATGAGGATTAAAATCACACAAACTTTAGTGTTGAAACGGGCACTGGTGTTTTGGAACAAGTGAAGGTTGAAACAAATATTGGCGTGGTGAAACCTTTCCAGTTTGAGTATTGTCACGCGTAGACAAGTTTTTTATTTAACTCGACGAAAGACGAGATTGTAACAAGTCTCGCCACGTTCCAGATATTTTTTTTCAAAGTGAGAGCGGGGCTGATGATCGGGTTTTTGCTTTTGGGTGAACGATTCATCGCTTACGAGTTTAAGCTGCGTTCTTGGGCTGATTTCTTGGCGAAGTTCTTGCGCGTAGGTGCTGATGTTTGTTGCGAGGATTAATTGGCCACCTGGTTTAAGCGTATTTGCAATAAAATGGGTCAATGGACTGTAAGCGAATCGCAAGTTTTGATGTTTGGTTTTAGGGTACGGGTTTGGGTATAGAACGTAATAAGTGTCGACCAAGGATAGGTTGAGATGATCGTCGGTGTGTAGGGCGCTGTTGTTACGTAGGACTGTCTCGTCAGCCGCGCTTAAAACACAATTGTCGGCGGGGTTTTGCACAGGATAGTAAGTTAAGCGAGGAGCATGATTGTCGGCAGCGCTTCGGGCAAAATCAACGGAGGTTTTTTTCAGAGGCAAAAGATGCGGCAAGAGTTGTGAGGCGTCGGCATGGGCGGCAAAAATATTTTGAACATGAAAATGATTTTTTAGACGTGTTTGAAATTTATTAAATTTTTCTGTAGTGCGCTCGATGGCGAGGATTTGGCTGTTGGGGTTTTCTTTTGCGATTTTCAAGGGGTGAAAACCTACGCCGCAGCCGATTTCAACTATCAAAGCGGTTTTGGGATTACGCCAGTTTTCGAACGCGGCGTAATCGAAGTCCGGTCGCGGGATTTTGTTTATATCCAGAAGGCGGGGCGCTAGGTTTTTCTCGAGCCTATTAAATATCAAAATAAA
>JAYUVI010000451.1:0-4225 GCA_043754135.1 Bdellovibrionales bacterium
CTTAGTCATTCGCTACGGCCATGCCGACTGCGTGGCCTCAGAGTCACAACCGCAGTTGTTTTCGTGTCTGCGGCAAAGTCGCCTGCCTATCACTGTGAGCGCGGCTAAGCTAGGTTGGGGTGGTGAGATCGTAAGTCGCAGTAAAATCCAAGTGACCACCCATTTCGCCCATGTTGAGCTTTTTCAAGTCTCTGAAGTTCATGCAGGCCTTGTGCCGAGCGAATTTTTGAAAATGTCTATAGTCGCTGAGCTCCCGGGTGAGCCTAATTCGCCGATCGAGTCAGCAAGAGCGGGGCTTTACATTCACGGCACCAAGAGCGAAGTAGTTAAGCAACAGTAACGAAAATTGGCTTCGACGCCTTAATCAAAAATAAAAAAGACGAATTTTTTCGTAACCCAGAGCGCCGATTTGTGACACAATACCGGCTCTGGGTTTTTTTATGGCCTTTACTGAAGCAAAATCAACTATACGTTCAACATTTCGCGAGTCTCTCCCTATTGTCATCACCACCTTCGTCAATAAATGCGGGCAGATTGGCTTAAATCTTATCCCCATGCTCATTATTGAAAAAGGTTTTACCGTTCAGCAAGGCTCAACCATTCTTGCAGTGGTTAAATCCATGGCGCTTGTGGGTACCTTTGTTGGCGGTCTGCTTTCAGATCGCATGGGTCTGCGTTTTACTATCTTTGCGTCGTATGTTTGTGTGGCGATCGGTCTCGGGATTTTGCCTCACGCACCTACACTTTATACGGTGTTGATTTGCGCGTCGGTGGCCCAGTTAGGTCATGCGTTTTTCCCCAGTGCCGCGCGACTCATGCTCGCTGATATTTTGGGTCAGCATCGTTTGAAAGAAGGCATTAGCTGGTTTCGCACAGCGAACAATGCGGGACAAATCGTGAGTTACTCCGTGGCGGCGACGCTTTCGACAATGGGTCTGGCGTTTTTCTTTTATTTCGATGCACTGACTTCGGCGCTGGCACTTGTGCTGGGATTTTATATTTTGCCGCGCGGAAAAATAGTCGAAACAGATCATTCAATGGATAAAGCTATAGCCGAAGAAGCCGCCGAGCATTCGACGAGCTTAGACACAGACGATGCTTTGCCGCCGCATCGACTGGTGTGGCGTAAAATACGTTCACTTTTTCATCATCTTGGTTATAAAAATTCGCGGGGCTTAGCACTTTTACTTTGCACAGGCGTGATCACTTGTACGACGCTCACCTATGAAATGATCGTTGTGGGTCTATCGGCCAAAACTAAACTTATTCATGGCGATGCCGGGTTAAAATACTTTTCGCTTTTCATGGTGGTGAATACTATTTTGTGTACTCTCACCGCGGTCCAAGCGGCGAGGTTTTTTACGCGCATCACGGTAACTTTTTTGATGGGGGCCACGCTCATCCCACTCGCCGGTTATATTGCACTTTCAGGTCAAAGCGAACTTTGGCAGCTCTTTGCCGGCACTCTGTTACTGACGTTGGGTGAAGTCGCCACCACTTCGATGGCGCAATATGGATTACTCGTGCTCACGCCCGCAACCAAAAGCAAGGGCACTATTTATGGCGTGTGTCTAACGATTCAAAAAGTAGGAACGATTTTAGCCGGAGCCGTAGCGTTACCACTCGTGGTGTATCACGATTATGTTTTGTCGACTTTTGCGGGGCTTATAGCACTTTCAGTAACTGCTGCTTGCGCATTTTTTCTGTCAGTTCGCGAACCGGCCGACCGTGCGCAATTGGGTATGCGGCCGCTGAAATCGTAAGCGGAACTATTGGGGTCGAGCTTATAGCCAAGTGCTTGAATTTTTTCTACTAGAATACGAATGGCGTAGCTTTTTCTGTTAGAGCTTCATTCACCCAAGCTCTGATGTGGGGGTAGTTCTGCATGTTGTGCATGTATTTTTTTGCGCGAGGGTCTTTCACGCCAATCCCGTAACTTAAAAAACGAAAAACAACGGGAGCATAAAAGGCGTCGACTATACCGAATTCACCAAATAAAAATGGTCCACCTGAATTTTTCATGGCGGTGGACCACAGCTCGGTCAGGCGACGGATGTCTTTGATGGTCCCAGTAGTCAGGTGACGAATTTCAATTTTTAAACGAATATCCATGGAGCATTGATCGCGTAAGGATTGAAAGCTCGAATGCATTTCAGCTGTGTAAGACCGAGCTAGCGCCCGTTCAGCTGGGTTTGCAGGCCACAGATTTTTCTTGGGCGCGAGTTCAGCTAAATATTCACAAATCGCAAGTGAGTCCCAAATAACAGTGTCGTCGTGAATCAAACACGGCACGCGATTCGAGGGAGAATATTTCGCAATCTCTTTGGCCGTACTTGGCCGATCAAGAATAATTTTAATTTCTTTAAAGGGTAAGCCCGCCGCCTTCGCGGCCAACCAAGCGCGCATTGACCACGAGGAGAGATTTTTATCGCCAATCACCAATGTCAGTTTTTGTTTTGCTTTCATGCGCCCACCTTTTTTGTGACAAGACTACCGACCTTTTCCCCGAAGTTAACTGCTGGCACACCGTATCAGCAGTCACTTACGGTTTCATGCTCAATGTTTAAGCATCAAGCAAAAAGTGAGTGTGTGAGGCATCTAACCAAGCTAAATTAATCGCCATGAGTTTTGTCCATCTCCACATTCATTCGCAATATTCTTTACTCGAAGCCACTTGCGAATTCGACACGCTTTGCGCGCGCGCTCAAGAGTTCAATATGCCGGCTCTCGCGCTGACAGATTTCGGCAATATGTTTGGCGCTATCGAATTTTATTTCGCTGCAAAAGCCGCCAATGTAAAACCCATTATCGGGCTCGAAGTGTACATCGCTCCTAAGGGGCGCCTCGTAAAAGGTGAAGACCAAGAAGCTGTGCGCATGCCCAATCGCCGTTTGGTTCTGCTCGCAATGAATTACGAAGGTTACCAAAATCTTTGCCGCATTTCTTCAGTGGGTTTTCAAGAGGGTTTTTACTACAAGCCTCGCGTCGACTATGAAATTTTAGAAAAGTACAGCGAGAACCTTATTGCGCTTTCAGGGTCGCTCATGGGCGACGTTCCGTGGACTTTCAAAAACCTGGGCGAAGAAAAAGCCATCGAGCGTATCGAGTATTACAAAAAACTTTACGGCGATCGTTTTTATCTCGAGATCAATCGTACCGGGCCCAAAGAATGGGATGATCTTAACTCCTTTCTCATTCGTGAAGCAAAAAAGCGTAACATAAAATTTGTCGCCACCAACGATGTGCACTACACGCTCCCGCAAGATCAAGTGGGGCAAGAAGTCCTTATTTGCATTGGCAGCAACAAAACTTTGCAGGACCCTTCACGCTTTCGCTTAGGTTCAGATCAATTTTATTTTAAAAGTGGCGAGCAAATGCGCGAGCTTTTTAAAGATCTGCCTGAGGCCTGTGAGACCACGTTAGAAATTGCCGAGCGCTGCAATCTCAAGTTCAATTTAAAAACGCCTGACGGCAAACCCATTTATCATCTGCCCTCATATCCGACAGAACCCGGCGTGACCGTAAAAGAAACCATGGCGCGGCTGAGTCTTGAAGGGTTAAACAAACGCTTTCAAGAATTTGCCGAGCGAGGCGAAGCCATTTCAGAAGAAAAAAGGCCTGAGTATTACGCTCGCTTAGAGTTCGAACTCAAAGTCATCGATCAAATGGGTTTCAATGGTTACTTTTTGATCGTTCAAGATTTTATAGGCTGGGCGAAACACAATAATATTCCTGTCGGCCCAGGGCGGGGTTCGGGTGCGGGCTCGCTAGTCGCTTACTCATTGGGGATCACCGATCTGGACCCTATGCAGTACAACCTGATTTTCGAGCGGTTCTTAAATCCAGAACGTATTTCGATGCCCGATTTTGACGTCGATTTCTGCCAAGAGAATCGTGGGCGAGTTATTGATTATGTCACACAGAAATATGGTGCGGCTTCAGTGTCGCAAATCATCACTTATGGAAAGCTGCAGACCAAAGCGGCGATTCGCGATGTCGGTCGCGTGCTGGGCATGACATTTGGTGAGGTCGATGTGATATCAAAACTCATCCCTGATAAATTGGGCATCACGCTCAAAGAAGCTATGGAGATGGAGCCCCGCCTCAGAGAACTCATGGAGGACGAACCTAAAATTGCCACACTGATGGAGCTCGCGCAAAAAATCGAAGGCCTCACTCGACATGCGGGGATTCACGCCGCCGGTGTGATTATCGCGGACGGGCA
>JAYUVI010000452.1:0-2062 GCA_043754135.1 Bdellovibrionales bacterium
ATTTTCTTAAGTTCAGCAACTGTGAGATGATCAACCCAATCGTTCTGTCTATTCACAACTAAAGTGATACCGTCATAAGCCACAGGCACTTCAATGTAATGAATGCCGTTCTTTTTTGCGTCAGCGGCTTCGGTCTCTTTAATTGTGCGAGAAGCATCATTAATATCGATTTCACCCAGGGCGAATTTTTTAAAACCGCCGCCAGTACCTGACGACCCTACAGTTACACGAACATTAGGGTTGGCTTTGCCAAATTCTTCGGCCATGGCTTCAGAAATAGGGAACACGGTGCTTGAACCATCAATTTTTACTGTGCCTTTTAATTCTGCGGCTTGTGTGTGGAATGGCGCGAGGGCCAATAACAATGCCAACAATGCGGTGGTAGACTTAAACATGCAATTATCTCCTTGGATTAATTTCTTGACTCGTTTTTATGCGGTCAAACTACTTTGCTTCCATTAGATTAGGCACGCTTTTTAAGGTTAGATGTTGATTAGGCCTCAGCGGCTATGTACGGCAAGTGGATAATAAACTCACTCCCGTGACCCAATTGGCTCTGCACTTCAATACGTCCTTTGTGGGCTATGGAGATGTGTTTCACGATTGCGAGCCCGAGACCTGTACCACCTTGATCGCGACTACGAGCTTTGTCGACACGGTAAAAACGTTCAAAAATACGCGGTAAATGTTTCTCACCTATCCCTGGGCCATGGTCTTTCACACGAATCAAAATCTCTTGCTCGTGAATTTGCGCTGATATCAGAACGGGCTGATTTTCTTCGCTGTAGCGAATGGCGTTGTCGATAAGATTCACCACAGCTTGCTCCAACAAATACGGGTCAATAGTGGTTTTGATATCTTCACTGCAATTTAAACTGAGATTGATTTTCTTTTTCTCAGCTTTGAGCTGACACAGTTCAATTGCATTCACCAATGTTGGCTTGATGAAATCCATTTTCAGTTCAATTTGATTGCTTTCGGCGTCGCGCTCGATACGGGAAAGTGCCAAAATATCTTCGATAATACGACCGAGACGAGCCGCATGCCGTTGAATGATCTGCAAAAATTTTTTAATCTCTTCAGGGTCTTTGACCGCAGGGTTCAGCAGAGTTTCGGCGAAGCCTTGAATCGACGTGAGTGGTGTACGCAATTCGTGAGAGACATTCGACACAAAATTTTTGCGCATGCCTTCGAGCTCACGTAAGCGGGTGACATCTGAGAACACGAGCACCACGCCTAAGGCATCTTGATTGGCCATTCGCATAGGGCTCGCGTGCAACTGCAAGAATTTTTCTTTTTTGCCGGCAAGCTCGACGTCTTTTTCCACCATGGCCCGCTTGGCTATAGTTTCATCAACAGTGTCGAGAACCTCTTTTACACGAATAACGTCATAGATACTGCGACCGATAGCAAATTGGGCCGTCACTCCCAAAATCTGTCCCGCTGCCGGATTGAAATGCAAAATGACATGGTTGTGATCAAGGGCCACAACACCTTCAACCATGCTTTCAAAAAGGGCGTCTTGCTCGCTTTTTTGCGTGAGGATAGTGTGAAAACGTTGTTGCAACTGATCGCGAACACTTTCGACGGCACTCACCAACTCATGAATTTCGACAACTTCAGTGCGCAAACTCTGCATGCGATCTGAAATATCTCCGCTTGCCATTTTCTTAAGGTGATGGCGCAAAGACTCCAGTGGTCGACTCAACCTGTAAGCCATAAAAAAGCCAACGGCCAAGACAGGTACTAATGTCAGAAAAATGGCCATACGGGTATTAGGGGTGGCACGCTCGAGAGCGTCAAATAGCAATATTGAGCTCACGCACATGAGTGCGATTGCAAAAAAAACCTGCCAGAAAAAGCTTTTTAGTCTCATTGATCCTTGAAACGATAGCCCACACCACGAACAGTTTCAATCCATTCCCCCTTAGGGCCGAGTTTTTTACGTAATCCCACCATTTGAAAATCAATGGTGCGGTCGGTGACGGCGTAATTTTCGCCGTGAATGGAGTTCACAATCTGACTGCGCGTGAATACCAGGCCCGGTCGCTGCGCCAAAAAG
>JAYUVI010000453.1:0-5057 GCA_043754135.1 Bdellovibrionales bacterium
CACGAACCGATAGTTGCGCAGCACGAACCGATAGTTGCGCGACACCAACAACTAACAGTGGAACAAGATCCAACGGCGCAGCCACAGCCAGCGACACCACCACCCATGGCTCGTCAGCAGGTCATGACGATTATTACCTCGACAAGATATATGCCGCCACTTCGCGTGCCGCCGCTAATTGCGCGACCGCGTGTGCGAATCCCAACACGCGAACCGGCATCAGTCGCCGCTGCTCAAGCACAACCGACGGCTGCAACGCGCTTGCCGAAGCCCGGTGCGAATCGCCAATTTGTTTTTATGGCGCCGCCGGTGGCCACTTGCGGTTGCGCAAATGGAGCAATCGCCATGTGTGTGCCGGCGTCAGCGCTTATTCCCATGTCTTCGTTTGAAATTAACAACACGCCGCCACCAAAAATAAAGTTAGCCGCAGCGCCAGAACCTCCATCGCCAGTGCCAGTTGCAGCGCCAGCCTCACATAATAATTTAGCGGCTCCACAAGTTCCTGAAGGCACGGCTCCCCAAAATACAATTTCTTCAGACGCACTGATGGGTCAAGGAGCCACTCCTGTTTATGTGACTGTACCAGTGGGGGTGCCCGGCCCTGTGCCAGTGCCCACTTCTGGACCAGCGCCGATGCCTGAGAGAGCACCCGCTTCTCCTGAAGAGCAGGCGTCTGAATCTGCAGAGAAAGAACGTCGATACTGGCTCGGGCAAGATTCTGAAATTCTTATAGAAACGCTCACTCGTCAGTTGGTTTTGCCATCGAAAGAAAATCCGGCGCCTGATGAAGTCCCCGCCGACACAGTTGCGCCATATGACTCTCACTAATCACTTTGACAATAAAGAGTAAGCTCGCACAAGTCCCAGTTGCACAACGAATAGCTCACTTGTTAACGTTTCAACATGGCCATTACTATCGAGCGCTGCACCTTCGAAGAAGTTTTGCCGATCTGGCGCGATCAGCTTTGGCCAGAGCGAAAAAGCGCCATTGAGGCCTATAGCCCGCTCAGGTGCGATGGGGGCTACGATACCCAGTACGCTAAAAGCGAAGTTATTTTTCTCTGCGCAAAGTCTGCAAACTCTGAAGCAAGTTCTGCTGCCATGATCGGCGTGATTAGTGGCTTCCCCACCGCGCCTAAAGAATTTCGTGTACGCGGAGCTTGGGTTGACCCTCAGTATCGTGGCCAAGGGTGGGGCCACCGCCTTTTGCGCCAGCTCGCCCAACACGCTGAACACCAAGGCGCGCAAATTATTTGGACTCTGCCCCGCCCCACAAACTTAGCCTTCTACGAAAAAAATGGATTTCAAAAAAAATCAGATTGGATGCCCGGCTTCGAGTTCGGCCCCAATTGCGTGGCCGTGTGCGACCTTGCGAAAAGAATACAGCCTGTAATCTAAAATTTTCTAAACCCGGTCTAGCATAAAAAACATGAGATCTTGGTATAAGCGCAACAAATTGCGCAACAAATAGCGCCACGATTTATTACAAATTGCTTAATCTACGATTCGCGTTTCCAAAAGTACTATCTTCACAACTGTTAAAATAATAACAGGCGACGGTCATTTTTATGTCTGTTATGTATGCCCCGAAAACTTGAAAACGTTGTTCGATTTTTGGAGGTTTCTTATGCGTACTTTTTTGTCTTCACTTTTAATTTTAGTTTTGGGCGTTTCTGGTGCTCGCCTTTTCGCTGACGAGGGATCTGCACTGTGGGACACTGTCAAAGGCGCTATCAATGAATCTATCGACCTTAATTTTGAATATCATGCCGATTATGAAAGAGCAGAAGCCAACGAAATCGACACCATGTGGGAAATTGCTTTTTTAATGTTTAAAAATCAAATGACTAGATATCAACAGGCCCTCACTGCAAACCCTGGAGGCGTAGTGACTGCCGTTCGCGATGCTCATGCAAAAGGCCACGGCTGTGCCGCTGCTGAATTTCAAGTAGCTGCAGAAGATCAAATCGATAAAAGTTTACGAAGCGGGATTTTTTCGCAACCAGGCAAAAAATTTGAAGCCTTGGTGCGCTTTTCAAATGGTGCGGGTCAAGTTAGCCCCGACGGCACACTTGATGGCCGCGGCCTCGCGGTAAAAATTCTCAATATCGGTGATGGCGCGAACAAAAATATTTTAGGCACCGGTGCCACTCAAGATTTTCTTATGATCAATAGCCCTGAATTTTTTGTTAGAAATTTGAGCGACTACCGAGATTTTCAAACAAGCAATCAAAGTTTCGTCTTCACGAAACTGTTAGCTGAAATTGGCAAAAATCTAGCGGTGGTGCAACACCCTCTCAACGTGCGTGCTTTAGTGCCAGCATTGCAAGCGGCCATGCAGCCAGGTTCTGATCCTACGGCCATTGCGGCCGGTTTTGCTCAGGCCTTAGCGACTGCCGGCGTAACTCCCGAAAATACTCCCGCGGCCATGCAAGTTATTATGAACCAACTGAGCTCTTTTAAAAAGGGTGAATCACCTCGCGAATGGCAAGTGATCAATCAGATTCAAAAGTCTTATGCCGAGAATGTTTTCGGTATGGAGTATTTTTCGATGAGCCCTTATTTATTGCGGGTGAATAGCACGACTGACCATGCAGTGAAGTATAAATGGATGCCAATCAAGTGTGAGCGTTCCCCTGCGGGCAGTAATGATATCGCCACTTTGAATGAGGTACGCGATGTGAATAATCTGACCTCGCCGGACCGAAGCCAGCCCGAATTTTTGCGTGCGGGTATGACCACCGATTTAGCTAATACTTCGCGCTGTTTTGATTTTTATATCCAAGTCTTGCCGCAAACGTTTGAAGGCAAAGAATTAAAGGGTGAGGCCGCGCTGTCTTATACTGAAGATGCCACAAAGGCTTGGCCGTTCAGTTACGCCAATAACAATAAGCCCGTGGCTCGATTAAGAATCGTAAGCCAGAACATGAACTCGCCTGCACAAAATAAATATTGCGAAAACCTGACCTTTGCTGCGTGGCAATCGCAACCTGAGCATCGCCCACTCGGTGGAGTCAATCGCTCGCGCAAAATGGCGATGATGGCGAGCACATTACGCAGACACCTCTTAAACAAAGAGCCCGTCGCGGTCGAACCCACTTCAACGAAAGAATTTATAGAGAAGCAAAGCGAGTAGCCGTACGCAGAAGTCGTGGACGGTTCTCGGCAATTTAATCGGGCAACACACGGCTGGCGAGTA
The DNA here is from genome assembly GCA_043754135.1 of Bdellovibrionales bacterium. Lineage (GTDB taxonomy): Bacteria > Bdellovibrionota > Bdellovibrionia > Bdellovibrionales > UBA1609 > RBG-16-40-8. The sequence goes on from JAYUVI010000453.1 coordinate 3,200, forward strand.
CCCATCGGCCGCCAACCACTCGCATCCGTATTTATACTAACTTTTCGATTTGGCAAAATTTTTGAATGGCAGAATCTCAACATGTTGTAGAGGCGGCAACTTGCCGAGGGCCCCCGAGAAAAACCATTTTCTTTTGAAGATCGGCCACTATTGTTTCATGTAAATAGCCATTGACGAGCGTATTGGACATAACTCCAATTTACTCACGAGTTTATTGGAGTTATGTCCAAAGCGCCAATTTGGATCACCCATAATCATGCAGCCAAAGACACGCTCAATCTGCAGGTTATGCATAGGTAATCGCGACTGCAATTCTTATGCTTGCGCTGTCTGTTCATTTTTTTGACGGTACTAAATATTTTTCAGTGAGGCTGGGGGCCCAAGCTTTTGTCCTCACAATGTACTAAACTGTTCTCGTGTGTGCCGAAAAGCGACTTCAATTAAAACAAATAAGTATCATTTTCTCTATGGCCTTCGTGGCGCATACCGCACTGGCTAGCGCTAGTAAAAGATTACTTGTCATCGATACCGGCGAGCTAACGAGCTTGAGCGATTATACCGCAAGCAGCGAGTTGCAAGAGATTCGCGATGGCGTCACCTTGGGTTTTATACAAGCAAAGATTCTTTATCCTCGATGTCATCTGAGCGTCGAAGACCACATCGTTATTGAAAGTCAAAGTCAGTTTCAAAAGCGACTGAGTCAAATTGCAGAAGGTTTGCATAACGTTAAGATGGGCGATGTAGCGGTGATCGGCTTCTCGCGTTCGAGTAACGCTCAAACTGTAGGGGCAATGTTTAGGTCAGTGCCAGCACTAGGATTATCAGTAGGTGCGGGCGCTGAGCTTAAAGACATTAACTCGAATTTTTACTCGATTGCCGGACCCATCTTGTTTCAGTGGGAGAAAATAAAAAATATTTTTTCAGAACAGAAATGCGAAAAGGTGTGGGGCTATTTCCCTTCGACGACTGCACTTTCGTTGGTTTACAAAAATGCATTCGTAAAAGACATAAAAAATGGCGAACTTATTGAGGTGGCAGACAGAGTGATTCCGGAGCGTGATTGTATTTTTTTTGGCAGCAACTTTAGTTCGTCAATTGCGGGTTTGCGAGCGTTCGCTAAGAAGAACGAGAAGTTAGTTGGTGTCGGCACTGGGGATTGGGCGCTAAGTAATACTGAATTGCAATCTCTTCTTCAAAATTTAGCTAGTAAAGTGAAAATATTTTCGACGATAGGGTGGCCACAACACGGTTATAAAAAAAATTCCCGCGCGCAGCGAATTGTAGGGTTACGCAAAACGAAATCTAACACTGAACCTAGCCCTATATTTGCTTATTCATATGACGCCGCTTTACTTGCCACGTCTTATTTGTGTTTATTACGACCACCGCAAGCCTTGATCAATGATCAACAGTTAAAAAAGTATTGGGTAAGAGATTACAATGGGGTTTCTGAAGGCCAAAATTTGTTGAGTCCCTATTTTTTGCATGAGTATACAAATTGATGGGGACCAGTACTGTGCGCGATAAGACGAACGATACACTTTTATCTAGAATGGAGTCACTGTGGCTGCGGGTTTTTGGCGCAGTTACTACGGTTGTGGTCCTCCTTGTATTAACTCTTGTCTTTGATAGTAGTCGCCGCCATGCGAATTATGTGTGTGAAAGTTTAAAGTCGTCTATGACCCTCGTCAGCTATCAAGTTGGGCGTGAGTTAGCCCTCAATAACCCTGAAATTGCTCGGCTACTACTAGTGGCTTTTCAGGACGATCTTAAAAAGACATTTCAAGATAATTTAATTCGACTCCGTATGAAGAGCGCGGCAGGCAGCGGCTTGCTGCAAGGTCAAGATTGGGTATGT
>JAYUVI010000454.1:0-2128 GCA_043754135.1 Bdellovibrionales bacterium
ATCGCGGTAGCGAATACTGCGCGTTTCTAAATTGTAGCGCGAGCCCATGCACACATCACAGGTCACATAAACATCAGACAGAAAATGCATTTCTACACGTTTAAGCCCTGCGCCCTCGCAAGTCGCGCAACGACCACCCTTGACGTTAAAACTAAACTGGCCCGGCTTGTACCCGCGAATCTTAGCCTCGGGCAAATTAGCAAACAGATCGCGCACCAGCGTATAAAGCCCCACATACGTCGACGGGATCGACCGCGGGGTACGCCCAATAGGTTTTTGATTGATTTGCACCACACGATCAATGTTTTCTAAGCCCTTCATCGCACCAAACGCCGCCGGCACGACTGAAGATTTATTTAATTTTTGTGCGACTGCTCGATAAAGCGTGTCGATGATCAGCGTCGACTTACCACTCCCCGAAACGCCAGTGATGCCACACAAAGTGCCGAGTGGGATTTCAAGCGTCACATCTTTCAAATTGTTGCCGTGAGCTTTCTCTAAAGTAAGTTTTAAACCGTTACCTTTACGACGAGTCGCTGGCACCTTGACCTTCAGACGCCCACTTAAATATTGCCCCGTCAGACTGTTTTTATTTTTTTGAATATCAGCCAAAGAGCCGGTGCCCATAATCTCGCCGCCCAAGCGCCCCGCACCGGGGCCCATATCGATGATGTAATCGGCGGTACGAATGGTCTCTTCATCGTGTTCGACAAGCAAAACTGTGTTCCCACGATCGCGCAACTCTTTTAAAATATCGAGAAGGCGCGCGTGATCGCGGGGGTGCAAACCAATGCTTGGTTCATCAAGCACATACAAAACCCCAACGAGACTCGAACCCACTTGCGTGGCTAAACGAATACGCTGGACCTCGCCGCCCGAAAGCGTGCGGGTTTGACGTTCTAAAGATAAATAACCAGTGCCTACGCGAATCATATAATCGAGGCGAAATAAAATCTGTTTAATGATTTTTTCAGAGATCAAAGCCTCGCGATCAGCAAATTTCAAATTTTTCAAAAATGGCGCGAGGTCATCGGCCGACATTTTCGCTAACTGCGCAATGTTTTGCCCAGCCAAAAACACACTTAAAGAAGATTTTTTAAGCCGCAAGCCCTGACAATCGGGGCAAGTTTGCAAGAGGCGCCCGACTGTCTCATCATCACTCTCCTCTTCGTCATCTTTTTCATCGCGCGCCGACGAAGCTTTCTCAGCTGTGGAAAAATAATTCTCTTCGCTCTCATCGAAAAAACCCACAACGCCCATGCCGTGACAGGTCTCGCACGCCCCACGCGGGTTATTAAAACTAAACAAACGCGGCTCGAGTTCAGGAAAGCTAAATGCACAAATCGGGCACGCCCGGTGAATCGAAAATATTTTAACTGCAGATTGAGCCTGACCAGTGGCGGCCGCATTAACACTCGCTGCCGATTCACCGCCAGCACCACCACTCCACGCCGTCGCTCCACCACTTTCAGTTAAAACTTCGATGGCGACCACACCACCCGACAAGCTCACTGCTTTATTGATACTCTCCCGCAAACGCGAATTGAATTTTTCGTCGTTCACTAATTTATCAACCACCAAATCAATATCGTGGCGCTTATGTTTTTCGAGTTTTTTCGCTTTATCGAGATCAAGCCACTGGCCATCGATTTTGGCGCGCACAAAACCTTTGCGCATCCACTTTTGAAATTCAGCCAAATATTCGCCTTTTTCACCTTGAGCCATTGGGGCGAGCACAATGTACTTTGCATTTTTAGGCAGCTTCAAAACCTCTTGCACGATTTGCTCAGGCTTACTTGAAGTCACCGGCACATTATGAATCGGGCACGTAGGCGTCGCCACACGTGCGAACAACAAACGCAAGAAATCGTAAATTTCAGTCACGGTCCCGACAGTTGAACGCGGGTTAGTCGAAATAGATTTTTGATCAATAGCAATCGACGGCGACAACCCGGTGATCGAATCAACCGCCGGCTTTTCAAGCTGCTCCATAAAATTGCGCGCATACGCCGAAAGACTTTCAATATAACGACGCTGACCTTCAGCATAAATCGTATCAAACGCAATCGTCGATTTACCCGACCCACTCAACCTCGTAACAAATTGACTGTGATTACGGGGTTGAGTG